>DATDQT010000158.1:0-14233 GCA_035292085.1 bacterium | reverse complement strand
CTCCCAGAACCCGTACGGCTTCGTGACCCCGATCCCCGACAGGGCCTGCGTGATCGCCGCCGTCAGCGTCGTCTTCCCATGGTCCACGTGCCCGATCGTCCCGACGTTGACGTGGGGTTTCGTCCGCTCGAACTTCTGCTTGGCCATTAGACGGTCTCCTTTTCCGCCCTACATGAACGAGGCCGCCCACGGGCGGCCGACTCGAATGGAGCCCACGACCGGATTCGAACCGGTGACCTTGTCCTTACCAAGGACACGCTCTGCCGCCTGAGCTACGTGGGCCTGCCGCGCCACTGCGGCCAGCGGTGCATCCGTATTATAGGAGCCTCCTCTCGGGCTGACAAGGAGATGGGGGCTTCAGGGCGGCGCTCCCGGAAGGAACCCTGTTTCAGGCGGCGAACAGAACGTACAAACTCAAACTGGATAAGGAGGGAAACAACCGTGGTTGACGCCTGGATTTGGATCCTGGTCGCCTTGGTCGTCATCTACTTCCTGTTCATTCGGTCGCAGCCGGCGTAGTCGCTGCAGAGCCGTAACAAGGGAGGACCTCACATTGGATGTCATCTGGATCCTCGTCGCGTTGCTCCTTATCTGGTTCCTGTTCTTCCGCGGCGCGGCGTAGGCCGCGTTCTTCTCTTGTCGTGTACGGGCCAGACGCCCCGGCTCCGCCGGGGCTTTTCTCTTATTCGAAACCCGATTATGATAATGAGTGGTTCGAGCGGGCGGGAGTAGCTCAGTGGTAGAGCGTCTCCTTGCCAAGGAGAAGGTCGCGGGTTCAAGTCCCGTCTCCCGCTCCAAAAGCCTACATCGCACGGCGGCGTAGCCAAGAGGCAAGGCAGGGGTCTGCAAAACCCCCACTCCCCGGTTCGAATCCGGGCGCCGCCTCCACCTAAGACCCACAACTGCGGGGATCAAGCTATCAAGGGATCAGGGGATCGGGACGAATTCAGGGGAGTGCCTGCGGTCGCTTGATCTCGTGATCCCTTGAACGTCGATTTTGGTTGGTGCCCAGGGTGGGAGTCGAACCCACATCCCGCTTCAGCGGGACGACTTTTTAAGAGTCGCGCGTATTCCAGTTCCGCCACCTGGGCTTCAATTTCGCTTTCTAATTCTACTCCGATAATTCGGTTTTAGTGAATGGCAGTTTGGGCAAAGGACCTGCAAGTTCTCCAGACGATTGTCGGTCGGATCTCCGTTTGTGTGATGAATCTCGACTGGGAGATAGCCATCATTCGTCACTTCCGCCCAACCGCATTCCTCACAACGTGGAGACTTTAGGCCCGCTTTGAACAGCCTCCTCTTTAGCTTGTAGCTCTCGTAGTAAATTCCAGGCTGAAGAATCTCCTTGAGAGAACGTCCCGGGTTTGTCGTGATCTTCAGCCCCTTGTTCCAGGCTCGGCCTTTCAGGTGCGAGGTGTCGATGCGGAGTTCCTTCAGAAATCTCTCGATAGTGGCATAGTTTCCGCCTTTTGGACTTAAGCCGAGTCTGCTGATGATTTGCCTGACGCTGCGAGAGACCGCGGTAGCCTTGCGCAGATCCTCAAAAGTCCATCTTCTCGCTCGCACGCGTATAGCCTACGTCCGTTCGGCAACGAACATACAATGCCTCAGCTGGGTCATTCGCCAAACGCGTCAAGCGCGGTTGCCTTGAACAATTGCCAGAAACTCCGCGCGGGTCCGAGCATCATCACGGAAGCTACCCCGAGTAGCAGAGGTCACGACCTTCGATCCCGGCTTCTTGATCCCCCGTGCGGTCATACAGAGATGCTCGGCCTCGATCACGACCCCCGCTCCCAACGCCCCCATGCCGCCTTCGCAGAGGAAGTCGGCGATCTGCTTCGTCAGCCGCTCCTGGACCTGCGGCCGGCGGGCGACCATCTCGACCAGCCGGGCCACTTTGCTCACGCCGAGGATGCGGCCCATGGGAATGTACCCCACGTGGGCGACACCGTGGAAGGGCATGAAGTGATGCTCACACATGGAATAGAAGGGAATGTCTCTGACAATGACCATCTCGTGATGGTCCTCGTCATCGAATCCGACCTCCAGCAGTTCGCTCGGATCCTCCCGCAACCCCGCGAACAGTTCCTCGTACATGTCGGCGATGCGTTCCGGCGTACCCACCAGCCCTTCGCGGTCCGGATCCTCGCCGATCGCGCTGATGATGGTCCTGACCGCGCGCTCGATCGTGGGTTTGTCGACCGCCGGCCTGCGTCCGTCAGTGAGCAGTGACATCACGCTGTTCCTCCGCTGAGAGTCTCTCCCCGCTGGAATACCCAGCGAGGTGTTCGGTCATCCGCACGACCCGCACCATCGCCTCCACATCATGCACCCGCAGCATATTTGCCCCCTGCACCACGGCAAACGCCACGGCGGCGGCCGTCCCTTCCAATAGATCGTCGGGGGGCAGGCAGAGCAGGTCACGGATGTAGTCTTTCCGTGACGTGGCGACAAAGATCGGGCAGCCCAGGGTGCGCAGTTCGGGCAGCCGCTGCATGAGTTCCAGATCGCGGTGCGGCCGTTTGCCGAAGTTCAGTCCCGGGTCGACGAAGATGCGGTCGCGGGGAATCCCCGCGACCGTCGCCGCTTCGATGCGCTGCCGAAGGAACACGGCCACCCAGTCCATCACCGACGGGACGTCGAGATCGCCGTAGGACTCCTTCGGCCGCCCGTGCAGGTGCATGATGACGACACCGGCATCGCTGCCGGCGATCGCCTCGGCCATACCCGCCTCGCCCAGCCCCGCGATATCGTTGATGAGCACGGCCCCCGCCTGAATCGCCGCGCGGGCCACGTCCGGTTTGTAGGTGTCGACCGCGACCGGCAGCGGGTACCGCCTGACCAGTTCTTCGACCAGCGGGACGACACGGTCCATCTCGACCGCCGGATCCAGACGCTCGCCGGCCTGCGCGCTTTCGCCGCCGACTTCAATCACGTCGGCACCCTGCCGCACGATGTCCGCCGCCCGCGCCAGCGCCGCGTCGGTTCCGAAGAATCGACCGCGGTCATAGAACGAATCGGGAGTCGCGTTGAGGATACCCGCGACGTAGACGCGACGAGGAAAGTCAAACAGATGCGTTCCCAGACGCACCGCCGGCGGGCCGCCGAGGGCCCGGGTCAGGGCCGCGTCAAGAACCTCTGCAGCCGGCGCCGGACCTCGCGCCGCCAGCTGCCTCAACTGCGCCACAGTGCCCGCAAGGACGACCTGCCGGCCGTCACGGCCCGGCGGCGACGGCGGCGTGGAATCCGACGCCCATCCGCCGAGTGCCGCGAATTCCTGTGCCGTGCGATCGATCAGGCTGTCAGGACCGACCAGCCGGAGGCGGACGAAGGATTCGTGCGGCCCCAGACGCGGCGGTGGGACGGGAGAGAGGACCCAGGCCCAACAACCTCCAGATTGCCGGTGCGGTGGCATCCGATGCCATCATAACAACAAGTCCGGAGTGCTGAGTCCTGTGTCCTGAGCCGGGTTGGGACTCGGGACTCGTTAGTGCTGCCCGAAGGCTCCGTCGTGCGCGGCGAGTCGAATGGGAACGGACGAGAGCGACGCCGTTTCCATCTGCCTAATCGACAGGTTCCGGGATCGTGCGCAGGGTGCGGACGCGGGAGAACAACACCCAGAGAAACGCCAAGGTCCCGCCGGCGGCCGTCACCGCGATGGCGGGCCGCAGGCCCAGGATCTCACCCAGATACCCCCCGACGAGGCCGCCCAGCGGCATCGTCCCCCAGACGATGAACCGCATCGTTGCGTTCATCCTGCCCTGCAGCCGCATCGGGGTGATCGCCTGGCGCAGGCTCACCTGGTTGATGTTGTACACGACGGCGCCAAAGCTACCCAGGACTCCTCCGCCCGCGAGCACCGCTACCGCGGTCGAGGGCGTCGCCAGCGCGACGAGCAGGAACCCAAGTCCCCCCGTCAGGATCGATCCGACGATCGTGGGTCCCACGCCGAACCTCCGCCCCAGCCGCCCGCCGGTCAGCGCTCCGGCCAGCGCGCCCAGGCTGCCGATGGACCCGACCAGGCCGATCGCCGCGGGCGTCATGGCGAGATCGCGGGTGGCGTACAGGATGAAGATGGAGAAGAGCGCGGAGGCGAAGAAGTTGGACGTGCCTGTGGCCCCGGCGATGTTCCGCAGGAGCGGGCTGCCGAACACGACGCCCAGGCCCTCCCGCACCTCCGCCAGCATCGGCGCGCGTGCACTCCGTTGGGGGACCGCCTCGCGCCGCCGGATGACACCGATGAGGATTCCGGACACGAGAAACGAGAAGGCATCCAGCACGATCACGATCGGAGCGCTCAACGCCTGAATCAGCACTCCCGCCAGCCCCGGCCCGGTGACCTGCGCCGTGGAACGGCTCACTTCCAGCTTGCTGTTGCCCTCGATGAGCTGCGTGCGCCCGACCAGCGACGGCAGATACGCTTGGTAGGCGACGTCGAAGAACACGGTCAGCACACCGATCAGCGCGCCCACGACGTAGAGCTGGCCCATCGTCAGCGCACCGGCGAACGCGGCGGCCGGGATGGACAGCAGCACGACAGCGCGGCCGACGTCGCCGGCGATCAGCACCGGCCTCCGCCGCCAGCGATCGACCCACACGCCCGCGAGCAGCCCGATCAACAGAAACGGCGCCGTCTCGACGGCGGTCAGCACGCCCATCTGTGCGGGCGTCGCCTGCAGCCGCAGGGCCGCGATGAGCGGAATGGCCAGGTTGGTGAACTGGCTGCCGAAGACCGACACGCTCTGGGCCGCCCAGAACTTGAGGAAGTCGGCGTGGCGCCACAGTTCAACCGTCGGACGGATGTCGGGAGGCCCCTCGACTCGCACCATGCTCGCTTAGGGCACTCGACTCGGGACTCGGGTCGGAGACCACGAGCGAGCCGCGCAGCGGCGAGTCGAGTGGCTTCGGGCTTCGGTAGCAATCGACCCGTCAGTCACGCAATCTCCGACCCGTGAGCGCGATGAAGACATCTTCCAGCGATGGTTCCACCAGCTGCAGGTGGCGGACCCGGGCCCCCTGGCCGCTGACCGCGGCCACCGCCCGCGGCAGCGCCTCGTGGACGTCGTCCAGGTGCAGGGTCAGTTCCCACCCACCGTCCGCGGGCTGCTCGCGCATCACGACATCGGTCACGCCCGGGACCGCGCGGAGCACGGGCTCGACGTCTCCGACCGGATCTTCCACCTCGATCCGGAGGATCGGCCCGGCGGTCAGCGAGCGTTTGAGCGCCTGCGGGCGGTCCAGGGCGATGATCCGCCCCTGGTCGATGATTCCGATGCGTTCACACAACTGATCGGCCTCTTCCATGTAGTGCGTGGTGAGGATAATGGTCTTCCCTTCCCCGGCATGCAGGTGGCGGATCAGGTCGCGGATGTTGCGGGCCGCTTGCGGATCCAGCCCGGTCGTGGGCTCATCGAGCAGGAGCACCGGGGGATCGTGCACCATCGACTTGATCAGCGCCAGGCGCTGGCGCATCCCCGTGCTGTACCGTTCGACCAGATCGTCGGCCCGAGGGGTCAGTTCCACGCGATCCAGCAGGCGGACGATCCGTTCACGGGCCAGGGGGGCCGGCACTTGGTAGAGCGCGGCGAAGTACTCCAGATTCTCCCGACCGGTCAGTTTCCAGTAGATCGAGCGTTCCCCGGCCAGGACGACGCCGATGTGGCGCCGCACCCCGGCCGGATCGCGCACCACGTCGACGCCCCACACTTCGGCACGCCCGGCGCTCGGCTCCAGCAGGGTGCACAGCATCCGGATGGTCGTCGTCTTGCCCGCGCCGTTCGGGCCGAGCAAGCCAAACAATTCGCCCCGCCGGATCTGGAGGTCGATCCGGTCCACGGCCATGATGTCGCGACGGACAATCCGGCGGCGGCCGCCGGAATCGTCGACGGCGCGCGAGACGAACCGCTTGCTCAACCCAGCAAGGGCGACCGCGTATGCCGGCCCGGGCGCCGTCATTCGACGGTCACCTCGATGAGCGTGCCGCCGGGCTCGCGGATATTCACCAGTTCCCCCACCGCCTCGCCCTCCTGGATCGCGCGCAGCAGTTCGGTGAGATTGGTCCCCTGCCGCTCCAGCCTGGCGCGAGTCTGCTCGGGAATCAGCGACACGATCGTCCCGGCAACCGACACGGGGACCGTGAACTGGGCGTTGCGGCCGCCGGTCCCACGGATCCGCACCCGGAGCATGCGGCCGGCCGGCCGCGGCGCGCGGTCCAGTTCGTCCAGCAGACGCGCCGCCTCTTCCGGCGAGATCTTGCCGGCTCTCACCATCTCCAGGATGCGCAGGCGGTCGTTCACCGCTCGAGGTCCCGGATCTCGATGTCCCCGCTGGCGGTGCGCAAGGTGATCACGGCCCCGGGACCGTTCAGCACGCCGCGCAGCGTGCGGCGCCGAAGCGTGCCGCGGTCGGCCGCGCGATCCTGCAGGGGCAGCATGCAGTTGATTTCCCCCGACATGGTGGCGGCATCGATCGTCGCGCGGGCGTCGGAGGGGAGTCTGATCTCCACATCGCCGCTCATGGTCTCGCCGTTGATGGCCCCGCCGTCAGGCAGAATGGGGACCGTGACCTGCACGTCACCGGACAGCGCGCGGGCTCGAATCGACCTCCCCTGAACTGATTCGACCTCGATGTCGCCGTTCTTGGCCTCGATGTCGACATCCCCCGCCACCTGCCGGAGTGAGACGTCGCCGTTCACGATGTCCAGCGTCACCCCCCCGCATTCGGTGGCATCCACGTCACCGTTGAGGACGCGACCGCTGACCTTGCCGCGCACAACGCCGGCGACAATGTCCCCGCTCTTCACGTCGAGGTGCACATCTCCGTCGACGTCCCGCAGGGTCACGTCGCCGCGTGCGACGTGCACCTCAACCTGTCCATGCAGCCCTTCCACCCGAACGTCGCCCTTCGCGACATCGAGGACCACGGCCACGCCGTCGGACACGAGCACGTCCATGTCCACGCGCACCCGGCCTTCGACGCGGCGGACGCCGAGGTACACCGTTGACCCTTCGCGACGGGGCTGCACCGACAACGCTTCGGCTTCGCGGGTGGCGTCGGCGGCGGTGGCCGCCCAGACGCGCTTGCGCGCCTTCACCCGCAACCGGTCATCCTGGGACCGGCTCAGCCGAATGTCGCCCCACGCGTTGCGGAGCTCCAGCCGCTCGCCGGAGACCATTGGGAGTTCCGACGATTCCTCGGCCTGGCCTTCGCCGAGGCCCTGCAGTGCGCTGACGATCCCCCGCCAGCCAAACTTGAAATGCCTCCGAAACTCCCCGAGGTCCTTGAGCCGCTCCAGGTGGATGACTTCCTTGGGGATAGACTCGGTGAGCTCGCGGACCAGGTCACCGAGTTCGACCCTGATGTCCACCCCCGGCCCCTCCGCCCCGGCCCCGGGCTCCGCCGCCGGGGCAGGTGTCTCGGATTCCTCGGCCAGCGCCTGCAGCAACGCGTCGGCCTCCTCCACCGAGATCTTGCCTTCTTTCAACATCCTGAGGACCATCTCGCGCTCTTCGTTCATGGGCGACCTCTCATGAGTGTTGAATCAGGCCTTCAAATCTTTCAGGAGACGCAACGCTTCGCCGGCGCCGATCTTCCCCGCATCGAGGGCGTCGAGGATTTCCCGCCGCTTCCGAACGACATCGGCTTTCCGCTCCGGTTCGACGGCATACCCCAAAGCCGCCAGCAGCGCGTCAAGCCGCGCCCGGACGGTCGGATAGGACAGGCCGAGTTCACGTTCGACCTCCTTGATGTTGCCGCGGGCCTTCAGAAAGAGTTCCAGAAACGCAAGTTGTTCGGGGTCCAGACGGCTGAAGCGGGACAGTTCGAAATGCCCCTCGACCGCGGTCCCGCAGTTGGTGCACTGGAGCTTCACCACCTCGAGATCGTGGCTGCAAACGGGGCACCTGCCGGGCGCTTGTGGCATCTGAGATCAGGCACGCCTGGGGGCGGGAGTTGACGCGGATCCGCCAGCGAACCGCGTCTCACCGCGCGGGGCAGGTCGAGGAGCCTCCGATGCCAACGTCTGGAGTCTATGCTTCTCGACCATGATTTCACCTCGGATCTTCCTGATAGTGGGAATCCATGGAGAATATTAGAACAATATATTAATAATTGTCAAGACATCATTTCTAATATTTAGGTTGCCTCGTACATCAGTTCGTATGTGAGGGCCGCAGATTGTTCATCTTGGCGTCCTCGCGCTCGAGGAGCTTCCGCTTGAGAGCCACTCCTCCCCGAAGGGAATACCCGCCCAGTCCGCCGTCGCTGCGCACCACTCGGTGACAGGGGATGAGCAGGGGAACCGGATTCTTCGCGCAGGCGTTGCCGACGGCGCGGGTTGCGGTTGGATGTCCGAGGCGGGCAGCGACATCACGGTACGTCCGTACTTCGCCTTTGGGGATGCGCCGCAATTCCTCGAGGACCCGGCGCTCAAACGGTCCCACCGTGGTCAGGTCTACGGGGCCGCTGAATTCCTTTCCGCCGGTCAGCGTCGACCGTATCTGGCGCAGCAGCGTCTGCGCCGGCGCCGGATCCCGCTCGGCGCGCCGCGCGAGTCGTTCGTCGACCGTCCGCTCGAATGCCCTATCCGACGAAGCCAGGTCCACAATCGCCACACCCCGGTCCGTGTACGCCACGTAGACCGTGCCGATGGGCGCCTCCACCGCCACATACTTCAGCGGCGCGACCGGCCGCGGTCCCATCAACTCCTCGCTGTGGCGTTCGAGCAGAATCTCCGCGATCTTGGACTGGTGCAGCGGCGTCAGCGCCGCGGCCGGACGTCCGTAGATCGTGATGATCACGGGTTCCCCGGCCATTGCCGTGCGGACGAGTTCGTTCGTGCGGTTCTTGAGCTCAGCCGTGCTGGCCACGCGCATCGCAGTCTCCTCCTATGCCGGTCGGTGCCTGCCCGGTCGGTGCCTGGCACCATAACGGCTATCTTTATGGCTATAATTATGGCTATAATCCTGACGGCCGTGTCAAGCAGGTCTTTCGCGTCAAAACCTGATCACCCGCCAGATCCCGTCGGGCGAGCGCTGCAGCACGATCGAGGACTCGACACGCTGCCCGTGCAGGAGCAGGGTGACGCGGTACTCCGCCGTATCGCCGTCGACGGCGATGCGCTCGGCGGTCTGCAGCGTCTGACTCAACGCCAGCCTGGCCGTGTCGGTGAAGGTCGCCAGCGTCCGCCGCGCCTCGGCGACCCGCGCGGGCGCGAACTGCGCTAAATACGCCGCGTCGTTCCCCTCGTCCAGTGCCGTGCGCAGGCTTTCCAGGGCGCCGCCGGCGGTCGGCGGGTTGACGTCGACGACAATCTCCAGACCGCTGAGGTGTCCGGTGATCCGCTGTCCGGGGCGGACGGTCGGCGGCAGCAGGATGCCGAGCCGGATCCTGCGAGAGGTGTCGGCCTCGACGTTGGCGACCGTCTGGGGGACCACCGACACGAGCGGGCGCAGGTCGGCTGAAGGTATGAGGTCGAGCGAAGCGATGCCCACCGGCGCCCGCAGCGACGCCTCGTATGCCCGGAAGGCATTCGGCTCCAGCGTCACCGCGAGCGGCTGCGGCGTCCAGGAGACGCGCACCGTCCGCGTGCAACCGGACACCAGTACGGTGAGGAACACCAGAAGTGTCAGACGCCCCGGACGCATCACGCGCGAACGGCGGCGTCTTTGTAGCGGCTGTCGGGGTGGTCGCGCAGATAGTCGGCGACCCGCTGGGCCGTTTTCGGCCCCACGACCTCCGCGATCTGCTCGACCGAGGCCTGGCGGATGTGGCGCACGGAGCCGAAGTGACGGATGAGGTCGCGCTTGCGCTTCTCTCCGATCCCGGCGATTTCGTCGAGCACCGAAAATACGATGCGGCGTTCGCGCAGCTTCTGGTGGTAGGCATTGGCGAAGCGGTGGGCCTCGTCGCGGACTCGCTGGAGCAGCCGCAGGGCGTGAGAGTCGCGCGGCAGCGCGATCGGCTCGGGATGCTCGACGGTGACGAGGAGTTCTTCCCGTTTGGCCAGCCCCACCGCCGGGATGTACACGTTGTACTCGAAGAGCACCTCCCGCGCCGCGTTGAGCTGTCCCCGCCCCCCGTCGATGAGGATCAGGTCGGGCATCACCGACCATTTCGGCGGCACCGGTTCGTCGCGGTCGAGTTTCTCCTGCTCATCGCGGGCCATCGCGAAGCGGCGCCGGAGCATCTCCTGCAGCATGGCGTAGTCGTTGGGGCCTTCCGTCCACTTCATCTTGAACCGGCGGTACCCGCGCTTGTACGGCCGCCCGCCCTCGAACACCACCAGCGAGCCCACGGTTTCCCCGGCCTGGAAGTTGCTGACGTCATAGGCCTCGATGCGAAACGGCGGGTTCTCCAATGCCAGGACATCCTGCAGCTCCTTGATCCCCGCCCCTTCCAGCCCGGCGACGCGCGCGCGCTCCTGCGCGAGGAACAGGCCCGCGTTCTCGGCCGCCATCTCGACCAGGCGCCGGCGCTCCCCGCGCTGCGGGACGACCAGGTCGACCTTGCTCCCCCGCCGGCCGGACAGCCACTGCGCGATCGTGTCGGCATCCTCCACCGGGTCGGCCAGCACCACCTCGCGCGGCACGCCGGGCGCGTCCTGGTAGTACTGCTTCATGAACTCCGCCAGGATCTGCCCCGCGGGCAGGCCGCGCGTTCCCTCAAGGATGAAGTGCTCCTGACCTTGCAGCCGGCCGGCCCGGATGAACAGCACCTGGACGCACGCCAGGTCCCCCGCCTGGGCCACGGCCGCCACGTCCCGGTCCTCCAGCCCGACGCTGGCGGTCCGCTGCTTCTCGTAGATGGCCTCCATCGCCGAAATCTGGTCGCGCAGCTGCGCGGCGCGCTCAAACTCGGTCGCGTCGGCGGCCCTGTGCATCTCGACGCGCAGCTCGTCCAGCAGCGAAACCTGCCGCCCCTCGAGGAACATCGCCGCCTGCCGGACCTGCTCCGCGTACTGCTCGGCGGTCGCGCCCCACGCGACGCACGGCGCGGTACACTGTCCGATGAAGTAGTCCAGACACGGCCGGGGCAGATCGCGGGTGATCTCGATCTTGCAGGACCGCAACTTGAAGAGTTTCCGGATCGTGCGGATGGTGCGGCGCACCAGTTTTGGTTCGTGGTACGGGTACGGTCCGAAGTACTTCCCCCCGTCGCGGACGACCCGCCGGGTCATGAGGATTTTCGGGAAGGCTTCGTTGGTGATCTTCACGTAGGGGAATGCTTTGTCATCGGCCATCCGTATATTGTAGAAGGGCCGGTGCCGCTTGATGAGGTTGATCTCCAGGATCAAAGCCTCGACTACGCTCTCGCAGGCGACGACGTCGAAGTCGGCGATCTTCGACATCAGGTGGCGGATGCGGGGACTTTCGGCGTGCCCGCTTTCCTGGAAGTACTGCCGGACGCGGCTGCGCAGCGAGGCGGCCTTGCCGACGTAGATTACCCGTCCGGCCGCGTCTTTCATGAGATAGACGCCCGGCCGGGTCGGCACCAGTTGGAGCTTCTCTTCTACGTTGACCATCGCGGTCTCAACCTACACAACTGACACAACTCACAGGGTTCGCAGGACCCCGCCGAGACGGTCGAGACCGGTCTGCAGCTTGACCTTCTCGCCGCCGAAGCCGACGCGCAGGTAGCCATCCATCAAGAAGTGGTCGCCGGGGACGATGAGCACGCTGTGTTCCTTGCGCAGTCGCTCGGCCAGGCGCGAGGAATTGACCGGGGCATGGTATTTCAGGAACGCGATGGCCCCGGCCTTCGGCGGGATCCAGGACACCAGCCCGGGCGATCCGCCGGCCCACCGGGTCAGCGTCTGCAGGCCGTCGGTGAGGATCCCGCGCGAGCGCATGAGAATCCGCTGATAGGTGCGCGGCGTCAGCGCCATCCGGGCGACGTGATCGCTCAGCAGACCTGGCGCGATCGAGGTGTAGTCGTGGTAGCCCCACAACGTCTCGGTGAGGTCGTGGGGGGCGAGGATCCACCCGATGCGCAGACCCGGCAGCCCGTAGGCCTTCGACAGCCCGCCGGTGACGACGACCTTCGGCGCGCGATCCCAAAACGAGGGCGTCGGGTGCGCATCGACCTCCGCCCCGCGGTACACCTCGTCGGCCACCACCCACGCCCCGACGCGGCCGGCCGCGTCACAGATCGCGTTCATCCCGTCCGCCGACAGCACGGCACCGGTCGGGTTGTTCGGATTGCACACGAAGATCGCCTTCGTGCGCGGGGTCACCACCCGCTCGAGCTCATCGTAGTCCGGCGCCCACCGCAGGTCCTCCCGGAGCCACCAGGGCGTCGGCCTGGCGCCCCAGGCTTTCACCAGCTGCGGGATCTGCATGTAGTTGGGCTGCATGACCACGACGTCGTCTCCGGGCTCCAGCAGCGCCCAGGTGACCAGGAAATTCGCCTCGGCCGTGCCGGTCGTGACCAGCACGTGCTCGGCGCCGGCCCCGTGGTACTGCGAGGCGATCCGGTTGCGGAGCTCCTGGCTGCCGTTGGTGTGGCCGTATCCGATGGGCTCGTGGCTGAGGACTTCCACCAGCCAGGAGTGGTCGACCAGCCCCGCCAGGGTCAGCGGGTGGACGCCGCTGTCGGCGAGGTTGTACTCAACGGCGTTCTCCCAAGTGGACTGGAACCGCTCCATTTCGAAGCGCTCGACACGCATGGGAGGCCCCCCCTATCCGTTTCTACCCGCGCGGTGCCGTCCTCCGGCCGCGGGAACCATTGCCGGTCAGCGCAAACGCCCGGTCGCCGTTGAGCACGCGCCGCAGGAACGCGCCGGTGTACGACGCCGGCGTGCGCGCCACCTGTTCCGGGGTGCCCTGCGCGATGACCTGCCCACCCAGCTCGCCCCCCTCCGGGCCCAGATCGATGATCCAGTCCGCCGTCTTGATCACATCGAGGTTGTGTTCGATCACCGCCACCGTATTTCCGGCGTCCACGAGCCGGTGCAAGACCTCCAGCAGCCGCTCGACATCGGCGAAGTGCAGGCCGACGGTGGGTTCGTCGAGGATGTACAGAGTCCGGCCGGTGTCCCGCCGCGAGAGTTCCGTGGCCAGTTTCACCCGCTGGGCCTCGCCGCCGGACAGCGTCGTCGCGGGCTGCCCGAGCTTAATGTAGCCCAACCCCACGTCGTCCAGCGTCTGCAGCTTGCGCCGGATGCGCGGGATGTTCTCGAAGAACACCAGCGACTCGCTCACGGTCATCTCCAGGACGTCAGAGATGTTCTTCCCCTTGTAGAGGACCTCCAGCGTCTCCCGGTTGTACCGCTTGCCCTTGCAGACCTCGCACGGGACGTAGACGTCGGGAAGGAAGTGCATCTCGATGCGGACGATCCCGTCGCCCTCGCACGCCTCGCACCGCCCCCCGCGGACGTTGAACGAGAACCGGCCGGGCAAATACCCGCGTACTTTCGCGTCCGGCGTCTGGGCGAACAGGTCGCGCACGAGGTCGAACGTCTTCGTGTAGGTCGCCGGGTTCGACCGCGGGGTGCGGCCGATCGGCGACTGGTCGATATTGATGACCTTATCGATGTGATCGATCCCTTCGATCCGATCGTGCGCCCCCGGACGAACCCGCGTGCCGTGCAGCCGCGACACCAGAGCCCGGTAGAGAATCTCGTCCAGCAGTGTCGACTTCCCCGACCCCGACACGCCGGTGATCGCCACAAACACCCCGAGCGGCACGCGCACGTCGATGCCCTTGAGGTTGTGCTCCCGGGCGCCGCGCACCACCAGCCCGTCGCCGTCGGCCGGCCGCCGGTGGGATGGGACGGGAATCTGCCGCCGGCCCGAGAGGTACATTCCCGTGATCGAGTCCGGGTGGCGCGCGATGTGCTCCGGCGTCCCGGTCACGACGATCCGACCGCCCGCCTCCCCCGCCCCCGGGCCGATGTCGATGACCCAGTCGGCGGAGCGGATGGTCTCCTCATCATGCTCGACCACGAGGATCGTGTTCCCCAGATCCCGCATCTGCAGGAGCGTGTTGATCAGCCGGCGGTTGTCGCGCTGGTGCAGCCCGATGCTGGGTTCGTCGAGCACATAGAGGACGCCCATCAACCCTGACCCGATCTGCGTGGCGAGCCGGATGCGCTGGGCCTCGCCGCCGGACAGGGTGGTCGCCGTGCGGTCCAGCGTGAGGTAGTCCAACCCGACGTTGACCAGGAAGCCCAGCCGCGACTTGATTTCCTTGAGGATCTGATGGGCGATGAGTTTCTCCCGCTCGGTCAGCGTCA
>DATDQT010000157.1:0-27967 GCA_035292085.1 bacterium | reverse complement strand
AATGTAGCGCCGGCGGTTGAACAGCGTCGTGACATAGCCGGTGCGCCGCACGTTCTCGACCGCGTCCAGCATGTACTGGCGCACCTTCGGGAATCGGGCGTAGTAGCGTTCGATGTACGACTTGGCCTCGGTCTTGTTGATGCCCAACTGCGCCGCCAGGCCGAACTCACTCATGCCGTAGGCCACGCCGAAGACGATCGTCTTGGCCCTGCGGCGCAGTTCCGGGCTGACGTCTGATCTGGGGACGTTGAAGACGTCGGCGGCGGTGACGGCGTGGATGTCGTCGTCCCGGCTGAACGCCTCCAGCAGGGTGGGATCGCCCGTGATGTGGGCCAGCACCCGCAGGTCGATCTGCGAGTAGTCGACGCCCAGCAGCACCCGGCCCGGCGGCGCGACAATGGCCCGGCGCACCTTCCGGCCTTCCTCGGTACGGATGGGGATGTTCTGCAGATTCGGCTCGATCGTGATGACGCGGCCCGTCGCCGCCACGGTCTGGTTGAACGTCGTGTGCACACGTCCCGAGGCCGGATTGACCATCCGCGGGAGGACGTCCACATAGGTGGTCAACAGCTTCGTCAGCTCCCGGTGCGCGACGATCTTGGCGACGATCTCGTGCTGCGGCGCCAGGTAGTCCAGCACCTCCGAATCGGTCGAATAGCCCGTCTTCGTCTTCTTGATGGCCGGCAGCTGGAGTTTCTCGAACAGCACGAATCCCAGCTGCTTCGGCGATGAAATATTGAACTCGGACCCCGCAAGCCGGTAGATGTCCGCGGTCAGGGCCTCGAGGCGCAGCGTGAACTCCGCCGACAGACCCTGCAGGTACGGCACATCGACGGCCACGCCGGCCGCTTCCATGTCGGCGAGCACCCACACGAGAGGCATCTCGATGTCGGCAAACAGTGCGTAGACCTCGCGCTCCTGCATCTTCTCCGTGAGCACGGGGCGCAGCCGCTGCAGGACGTCGGCGGCCTCGGCCGACTCGGCGGCGACATCTCGGCTGAGGCCGAGGCCATCGCCTTCCTCTGGTTCCTCATCCATGCGCAGGCGCCAGCCAAGATGCTCCCACGCCGCGGTGCTCAGCGTGTGCGTGCGCTTCCCGGGATTCAACAAATACGAGGCGACCGCGACGTCGAAGTCGAACCCGCGGGGATGCAGCCCACGCCCCCGCAGCATGTGGAGGTCGGCCTTGCCGTCTCCGCTGATCTTAGGTGTGTCCGCCTCAAAGAGCGGATGCAGCGCGGCGGGCATACGGTTGTCAGCGATGGGCAGGAACGCCGCGACGCCGGCGGCCGGCGCGAGCGCGACGCCTTCCAGCGGCGCGGTAATCGGGTGGCCGGCGCCGCGCGTGAGGTACACGCCGACCTCAGACGCGCCGGCGGCGGAGGCGGCGAGGTCTTCGGCGCCCTCCGCCAGGCGGTAGACTCCCGGCGCCTGCTCTTCCGCCACGCCGACGCGCTCGACGAGGCTTTTGAACTCGAGCTGCTCGAACAGCTCGCGCAGCCGTTTCGCGTCCGGCGTCTTGCGCACCAGATCGTCCCAGGTCCACTGCACCGGCGCGTCCGCCACGATCGTGGCCAGGACTTTGCTCTCGACGATCTGTCCGGCCCGCTCCGCAATGGCCTTCGCGAGCTTCGGTGTGACGCGCTCGGCGTGTTCCAACAGCGCCTCCACACTGCCGAACTGCTGGATGAGCTGCCCGGCCGTCTTCTCGCCGACGCCCGGGACGCCGGGGATGTTGTCGGTGGTGTCCCCCTTCAATCCCTTGTAGTCCGGCAGCTGCGGCGGGTCGAAGCCGAACCGCTCCTTGAACTTCTTCCGGTCGTAGACGGTCGTTTCGCTGATCCCGCGGCTGGTCACCATCACGCGGACCTTGTCGTCAATCAGCTGGAGGACGTCCAGGTCTCCGGTGACGATGAGCACCTCGAAGTCTTCAGCCTCCGCCCGACGGGCGATGGTGGCGAGCACGTCTTCGGCTTCGTATCCCGCCGCCTCGTAGATCGGGATGCGCAGCGCGTCGAGAACGTCCTTGGCGGTCTGGATCTGCGGCCGGAGGTCATCCGGCATCCGCTGCCGGGTCGCTTTGTACTCCTTGTACCGTTCATGGCGGAACGTGGGTGCGGCCTTATCAAAGGCCGCCGCGATGTACCCGGGGCGCTCCTCGTCGAGGATCTTCAGCAGCATCGTCGTGAAGCCGTAGACGGCGTTGGTCGGCCGGCCGTCGGTGGTGGTGAAGTACGGCAATGCGAAAAAGGCCCGGTACACCAGGCCGTTCGCGTCGATGAGGATGAGTTTGCGAGACCTCACCATGGAAGGAAAAGACCTCGGTCTCAAGGATAGCGTACTAGCACCGCCGGAGGTCAACTCGCCATCATGGATCGGCCCCAGACCAGATACGCGAGAAGCGGCGAGATCAACATCGCCTACCAGGTGGTCGGCAACGGCTCACTCGACCTCGTCTGCGTCATGGGCTGGGTCTCTCACCTCGACCTGTACTGGGAAGAGCCCACAGCTGCCCGATTCCTGAACCGGCTAGCGTCATTCTCCCGGCTGATCCTGTTCGACAAGCGCGGCACCGGATTGTCGGATCGCGTCCCAATCAAAGAATTGCCGACACTGGAGCAGCGCATGGATGACGTTCGCGCGGTGATGGATGCTGTGAGCTCGGCGCGGGCCGCGCTTCTGGGCGTCTCCGAGGGCGGTCCGATGAGCGCACTTTTCGCGGCGACCTATCCGGAGAGAACGGCCGCGCTCGTGATGTATGGTTCGTATGCCAGGCGGATGTGGGACACAGATCATCCGTGGGCGCCAACGGAGGATGATCGGGACAGTTGGCTGCGGCATATCTATGAAGAGTGGGGAACGCCACTCGATCTCGACGAGCGCGCCCCAAGTGCTGCGAAGGACCCTCGCTTCCGCCAGTGGTGGGCAACGTATCTCTCGCGCAGCGCGAGCCCGGGTGCGGCCCTGGCTTTGTCAACCATGAATGCGGAAATCGATATCCGGCACGTGTTGGGGACCATTCGTGTGCCAACGTTGATCCTGCATCGGGCCGATGATCACACGCTTCGCGTCGAGGGCGCGCGGTACATGGCCGAGCGGATCCTGGGCGCCAAGTACGTGGAACTCCCAGGCGAGGACCACCTACCATGGGTCGGCGACCAAGATGCCATCCTGGATGAAATTGAGGAGTTCCTCACCGGCGTGCGCCGGGGCCCGGAACCCGACCGGGTGCTAGCGACCGTGATGTTTCTGGACATCGTGGGCTCGACGGAACGCGCCGCCGCGCTGGGAGACCGCGGCTGGCGCGGTCTATTGGAATCGTACTACGCCGTCGTGCGGAGGGAACTGGAGCGCTACCGGGGGCGGGAGGTCGATACGGCGGGCGACGGATTGCTGGCGACATTCGATGGCCCGGCGCGGGCCATTCGGTGCGCCGTCGCGGCCTGCCAGGCCGTGAAGTCGCTGGGGATCGAAACGCGCGCGGGACTGCACACCGGCGAAGTCGAGATGCTCGGCAACAACATCGGCGGGATCGCCGTCCACATTGGCGCGCGGGTCAGCGCGCTGGCGGGACCGGGCGAGGTCCTCGTTTCAAGTACCGTCAAGGATCTCGTCGCGGGGTCGGGGATCGATTTCCAGGACCGGGGAACGCACACGCTCAAGGGAGTGCCCGGAGAGTGGCGGTTGTTCGCGGTGTCAACCTAGGCCTTCGCCATGCGACCGCAGACCCGGTATGCTCGAAGCGGTGACGTCCGCATCGCCTACCAGGTGACCGGCTCGGGGCCTGTCGATCTAGTCTGGGCGCCGGGCATCATGTCCCACCTGGACCTCGACTGGGACCTCCCGTCAAAGGCCCGGTTCATCGAACGGATGAGTTCGTTCTGCCGGCTGATCCGGTTCGACAAGCGCGGCACCGGCCTGTCCGATCGGCCTACCGTCGCAGCGACCCTGGAGGAGCGGACCGATGACATCCGGGCAATCATGGACGCAGCAGGTAGTGCACGGGCGGTCATCCTCGGGACGTCGGGCGGCACGCCGATGGCGTGCCTATTCGCCGCGACGTATCCACAGCGGACGCGGGCGCTGATCATCTGGGGCGGGATGGCCCGGTTTACACGCACGGCCGACTACCCGTGGGGAATCGGCCACGACGAGATGGCCCGCTTGATCGCGCGGCTCGCGGACTATGGGGCATCCGTCGAGTATGTGGTCGGCCCAGCCGGCGGACTCGGGCCAGACGTCAACCCCGAACTGCTGGACTGGTTCGTCCGGTACGCGCACGCCGCCGTCAGCCCCTCGGCGGCGGCGGCGATGGAGCGGATGAACGCAGAAACCGATGTGCGCACTATCCTGCCGTCGATCAGCGTCCCCACGCTCGTGATGAATAGCACGGATGATCCGGTCACCCACGTCGAGGCGGCACGGGACCTCGCGGCGCGCATTCCTGGCGCCAAGTTTGTGGAGTTCCCCGGCGCGAGCCACCACATTTTCCTAGAGGATGCCGACCCTGTGGCAGAAACCATCGAGCAATTTGTGACCGGCGCACGCAGCAGCGCGGCCGCGGTCCGGCAGCTGGTGACGCTTATCGTAGTCGACGTCGTGGGCTCGACCGCGCAGGCCGCGGCCGTGGGCGACACGGCGTGGCGTGGTCTCCTCGAAGACTACTATGCGCTCGCGAGACTGCACCTGGCCGCCTTCGACGGGATCTCGGTCGACACGGCGGGTGACGGTCTGCTGGCCCGGTTTGATGGTCCGACCCGCGCGATCCGCTGTGCGGCCGCCATAGTGGAGTCTGTGCAGCGACTTGGTCTCCGGCTGCGCGCCGGCGTGCACACCGGAGAAGTTGAGCTGATGGACGATGGAAAGATTGCGGGAATCGCGGTGCACACCGCGGCCCGTATCGCGTCCGAGGCCAGACCTAACGAGGTCGTGGTGTCGGGAACGGTGAAAGACCTGGCCGCGGGATCGGGGATCGAGTTTCAGGATCGCGGGATTCACTCGCTGAAGGGCGTGCCCGGTGAGTGGCGGCTATTCAGTGTTTCTAACATCTAGAGGGAGCGATCCATGCCCAGACTTGATCCAGAGAGAGTCGCAGAGCTCAAGAAGAAGCTTTCGTCCGAGCAATACGATATTTGCTTTCGGTCTGCCACCGAGGCGCCGTTTTCGGGCGAGTTGACCTATGAGACTGGTGCCGGCACGTATCACTGTGTAGTCTGCGAGACGCCGCTGTTCACATCCGAAGCAAAATTCATCAGCAAGACGGGCTGGCCGAGCTTCGATGCGCCGATCGCAGGAGCGCTGGAAGAACATAAGGACCGCAGCTACGGGATGGTTCGCACCGAAATCAGATGCGGTACCTGCGGCGCCCACTTAGGCCACGTGTTCGACGATGGACCAACCACGACCGGGAAGCGGTTTTGCATCAACTCCCTCGCGCTGGAGTTCAGGAAATCCGAGCCATAGTCATGCCTGGAAGGCGAATTGGCGGCTGTCGCGGTCTCCAGAATCTAGGGAGGGTGCCCTTCGACTCGCTCCCGCTCGCTCAGGGCACCATTCGTCTCGCCGGCAGCCCGACCACAACGCTGCTGATGGCCGAAGGCCATGAGCAAGCCGGCCATAAGGCCGGCGAGTCGAATGGTGCCGGGGGTGGGAGTCGAACCCACACGAGCCTTACGGCCCAATGGCTTTTGAGGCCATCGCGGATGCCAGTTTCGCCACCCCGGCGATGCGGAAGACCAATCAATTATAAGCGAAGATGCCGAGGTAGTTCCGCATGAACGCCTGGAGGAGTCGTGGCTGTCCGACGAGTCCTGCGAGAACCCCGCGCAGCGGAATTGGTAGGGCTCCTACCAAGCGGTTCATCGCGAGTAGTACCCGGTACTCCGTACGCGACTGCTCCACGAACGTACTGTAGACTCGCCGCGCGCTTCTCTCCGACTCTCTCTCTGCCAGCACGTCCTGCAACAGTTCGCCGCAGCGCAATCCGGCTTGGACCGCGGTACGGATGCCTTCCCCCGTGACTGGCAGGCACTGCCCGGCGGCGTCACCGGCAACATAGACGCCGTCGATCACGGGGGCACGTAGCCCCGAGGCCAGGAATCCACCATGGTACTCGGCGGGCCTCAGACCGAGACGGTCGAGAAACGCCTGCAGCGCCGGACCCAGGCTGCTGTGCCCGCGGTAACTGAGCACGCCGATCCGCGCCTTCTCCTGGACCGGAAACACCCACGCGTAGCCGTCCGGAATCTCGGGCACAAAGTAGAACCGCAGGCCCGGCCCAACCTCGGCTTGGACCTCCGTCTCAACGCCGAACGCCAGCCACCGGTGTGCGGACGCCTGCCCCCCGCCGGTCAGGGCCGCGCGCCAGCCGGTCGCATCGACTAGGAACCGTCCCGTGATGTCGCCGGCAGAGGTCTGGACGACGCTGCCGGTCCGACCGAGCACCGAAGCCTGGATGAAGGCGGCGCCCGTCCCGGCGAACGCCAATTCGCAGAACTGACGGTAGTCAAAGGTGCAGAATGCCTCGGGGAGCGGCCAGACGGTTCTAGTCCGAGGCGTGTGGATGACAATCTCGTGGTGGAGCTGCCGGATGCTGACTTCGGCGCCCATCGCGCGCACGGTCGCCAGCGGCGCGGCGCAGGCGGAGGTCACGCCGGCGCCGATGGGGTCTTTGTCGAGGAGCAGGACTGACGGTGTCCGCTGTTCGCTGTCCGGGGTCCGGCTCGGTAGGACCCGCTGGGCTGCCGCGAGGCCCGCGAAACTGGCACCCGCGATGACGACATCGAACTTTCGGATCCCGGACATCGGACCACGGACCCCGGTCATTCCGCCGGCTTGGCGAACTCGAAGTTGAGGGTCCCCTTGAATGCCGGAACGGTCAGTGTGTCGTTGCGGCGGACGGAAATGGCCAGGCCCAGCGCGCGCAGGCTCTCCACCAGACCTCCCCGGATGTTCAGTGCCCCTTCCATGGTCGCCGGGTCGCCAATGGCGAAGACGACAAACGGAGCATTCAGCCGCTGGAGGTTGACCACGACCGTACCGCCGACCTGGCTCATGCCGGTGGTCGCGGTGAGACGCTGGCCGTTCAGCGCCACCGCTTCGGCACCGGCCGCCCACAACTCGTTGATCACCGCTACCAGGTCCTGGTACGTGACCACGATCGGGTTCGTGCCGCCTTTGGGCTGGGTCTTGGGATCCTCGACCCGTACGGTGACCCCTGGACCCCGCATCGCCTTGAGGCCTGCGGCGATCCGCAGCGATTCCAGTTCTTTGCCCATCGCCTCGGTCAGGCGGCTCCCCTGCGCCGCGGCGTGCTCATACTGCTCGAGCCGCGCCCGCAGCTCGCCGACCTCGGCCTCGAGGGACTGGTGGGCGGCGCGCTCGGATTTGAGCAGCGTCGCAAGAGCGTACACATTGCGGGTCGGGATGTCCACCTGCGACGTCAGCGCGCGCCCGGCCTTCACCTGCGCGGCGACCAGGAACCCCATCAGCAGCAGCGTCGCCGCCATGAGGACTTGCGGGAGTCTTGGGCGCATGCGCGCTACTCCAGCCACACGCTGGCGGCGCCGAGCCACCGCACGAGTTCCTCGTCCAGGTCCGGGGAGTCGGCGACCCGCACCGCCTGGGCGTCCAACACCACCTCGCGGCCGGAGGCGACGAGATGCAGGACGACCGGACGGGTGCCGCTCCGGGTGGAGAGGAATTCCTTCAGACGGTGCAGCCCGGCTTCTCCGTGCTGCCCGATGTCCAACCGGACGTGCAGCGTCCGTCCCGAACCAACGCGTCTGTCGAGCGAATCGGATTCGGGCAGCCGTCCGGACGCGTTGGTTCGGGATCCGGATCCCGATCGGCCCGTACGGTCACCGTTTCCCGTCACGGCGGCGGCCGGACGCGATGGGAGCGGGAGTTCGTCCGCCTCCTCAAGCGCCACGACCCGGTCGGCCAGGATCTTCGCCTGCTGCTCGGAGATGTCGACCTTGCCGCGGATGACCAGCACCGCATCGCGCTTCAGCAGAAAGTGGACCTGCTCGTACGTCTTGGGAAAGATGATCACCTCGCACGCGCCGGTGAGGTCCTCCACGGTGATGAACGCCATCGCGGACCCCGATTTCGTCGTCGTGCGTTTCACGCCGGTGATGATGCCGCCGACCACGACCTCCGATTTGTCAGGCAGCTCGAGCAGCTGGTGGAGCGCGGTGTTGATGCGCGTGGTGAGCGTGTCCTGAACCTGGCGCAATGGGTGGTCTGAGATGTACAGCCCGAGCATTTCCTTCTCCATCGCAAGCAGTTCGGCCTTGGAGAACTCTTCGACCTGTCCGGGGCTCACGGTGTCCGGAGGCGGCGCGGCCGCCGACAGGTCGAACAACCCGGTCTGGCCCGACGCTTTGGCGCGCTGGATCTTTGCCGCCGCATCCAGCGTGTCGTCCAGCATCGCCAGCAGGGCCGCGCGGGGCTGCCCGAGTGAGTCGAACGCCCCGGCTTTGGTGAGGCTCTCGATGACCCGCTTGTTGACGGCCCGGGCATCGACCCGTTCGAGCAGGTCCGGCAGCGAGGAGAACACGCCGCCGGCGCGTCGGGCGTCGAGGACGGCCTCCACCGCCCCCAGGCCGACGTTCTTCACCGCGGCCAGCCCAAACCGGATCGCGTCGCCGGCGACGGTGAAATCCTCCTCCGACTCGTTGACGGACGGCGGCAGCACGGTGATGCCCATCCGCTGCGCCTCGGCGACGGCGACGGCCACCTTGTCGGCGTTGCCGGCCTCGCTGCTGAGGACGGCCGCCATGTACTCGGCGGGATAGTTGGCTTTCAAGTACGCCGTGTAGTAGGCGATGAGCCCGTAGCAGGCGGCGTGGGCGCGGTTGAACCCGTAGCGGGCAAAGGGCTCGAACTGCTCAAACATCTGCTCGGCGACGGCGCCAGCGAGGCCCCGGGCCAGGCACCCGGCGATGAACCTCGTCCGCTGCTGTTGTAGTTTGTCTCTGATCTTCTTGCCGATCGCGTAGCGCAATTCATCCGCTGCCGCCAGCGAGAAGCCGGCCGCCGCCTGCGCGACCGCCATGACGTCTTCCTGGTAGACCATCACGCCGTAGGTTTCGCGCAGGACGGGTTCGAGTTCCGGATGCAGGTAGGTGATCGGCTCCAGCCCGTGCTTGCGGCGAATGAAGCTGGGAATGTTCGCCATCGGACCGGGGCGGAACAGCGCGACCATGGCCATGATGTCGTGGATGCTGTTGGGGCGCAGGTCTTTCAGGTACCGGGTCATGCCGGCGCCCTCCAGCTGGAACACGCCGACGGTCTCCCCCGCCGACAGGAGGTCGAACGTCTTCTGATCCGTGAGCGGGATGCCCTTGAGGTCAATCCGCGCGCCCCGGACCTCCTCGATCATCTTCAGCGCGGTGTCGAGGATGGTGAGGTTCGCCAGGCCCAGGAAGTCCATCTTCAGCAGGCCGATCTTCTCGACGGCGATCATGTCGTACTGGGTCATGACCAGATCGCCCTTGGTGGCTTTCTGGAGGGGCACCATCTCCCTCAGCGGGTCGCGCGAAATGATGACGCCGGCGGCGTGCGTGCTGGCGTGACGTGCGACCCCCTCCAGTTTGTGCGCGAGGTCGAGCAGCCGCCGGGTCTGGTCGTTCTCTTCCGCCGCGCGGTTCAACTCGGGCTCGATCCGCACGGCCTCCTCCAGGGTGGCGTTGAACGGGATCAGTTTGGCGATGCGGTCCACGTCCCCATACGGCAGCCCCATGACCCGCCCCACGTCCCGCACCGCCTGGCGGGCCCCCATCGTGCCGAACGTAATGATCTGGGCGACGCGGTCGGCACCGTACTTGTCGATGACGTAGCGGATGACCTCATCGCGGCGGCTGTCCATGAAATCGACATCGATGTCGGGCATCGTGACCCGCTGCGGATTGAGGAACCGCTCGAACGGCAGCCGGTACTGCAGCGGGTCGACGTCGGTCACGTGCAGGGAGTAGAGCACGAGACTGCCCGCGGCTGATCCCCGCACCGTCGTGAGGATGCGGCGCTCGCGGGCGAAGCGGACGAAGTCGGCAACGATGAGGAAGTACGGCGCGTAGCCCATCTTCGCGATGACCGACAGCTCATAGTCCAGACGCGACAGGACCTCCGGCGCCACGCGGCCGTAAATCTCCCGCAGCCCGGTGTCGCACAGCCGGCGCAGGTAAGAGTCCGGCGTCTCGCCGGCGGGGACGGGGAATTCCGGCAGGCGGACCGTCCCCAGGTCCAGGTGCAGTGCCGCCCGCTCCGCGACGTCGAGCGTCGACGCCAGGGCCTGCGGCAGGGCGGCAAACGTCTGCGCCATCTCCTCGGCGGACTTGAGGTAGAACTCGGGCACCTCGCCCATGCGGGGCTTGTCGGTGGCATCGAGGTTGATGTTCATCTGAATGCACACCAGCGCGTCCTGGGCGTCGGCCTCCCCGCGGTGGACGTAGTGCACGTCGTTGGTCGCGATCAGGGGGAGTGCCAGCGCCCGCGACAGGTCGACCATCCCGGCGATGTTCTGCTGCTGTTCGGGCATGCCGTGGGATTGTACTTCCAGGTAGAAGTTGCCCTCGCCCATGATCTCCGCGTACTGGCCGGCGATCGTTCGCGCCCCGGCGGTGTCGCCGCGCAGGATGGCCTGCGTGACCTCGCCTTTCAGGCACCCCGAGAGGGCGATCAGCCCGCGGTGGTGGGCGGCGAGCACGTCCTTGTCGATCCGGGGTTTGTAGTAGAACCCGTCCAGATGCGCCGCCGTCGTGAGCCGGATGAGATTGCGGTACCCCTCGTCGCTGACCGCCAGCAGCACGAGGTGGTACGGGTTGGTGTCCAGTTTCGGGTCGCGATCGAGCAGACTCCGCGGCGCCACGTAGGCCTCGATCCCGATGATCGGGGTGATGCCGGCCTGCTGCGCCTTGAGGTAGAAATCCACGACGCCATACATCGTGCCGTGGTCGGTGATGGCCACCGCGGGCATCCCCAGCGCCGCGGCCCGGTCAATGACCGCGCTGATACGGCTGTGCCCATCAAGCAGGGAGTATTCGGTGTGCAGATGGCAGTGGACGAACTGTTGCACGCGGCCGACCTCGCGACGGGTTCTGGAGTCATTCTAGCAGGAGACTTAGTCGGACGAAGCCCGAGGCTGGACGGGCAGTGTGGCGATTGGGATGACCGAGGCGGCGGTATGCTTGGGGGCGGCTACTGCCCTGATCCCATAATGCCCTGATCCTCTGGTCCCGTGGTTTCGCCTGACACTTCCAGGACGGCCTCGTCCAGCACGTCGAGCGCGTCAGCGAGCTGCTCGTCGGTGATGACCAGCGGGGCGAGGATGCGGATGACGTTGTTGTAGACGCCGGCTTTGAGCAGCAGCACACCGCGGGCCATGGCCCGGTGGATCACTTCCGCGGTAGCGTCGGGAGCGGGCGTCTTGGTGCGGCGGTCGCGTACCAATTCGATAGCGACCATGGCGCCCAGGCCGCGGACATCGCCCACGAGCGCGGCACGGTCGGCCAGCCGCCGGAACCGCGCCATCATCTGCTCCCCCAGGAGCGACGCGCGGGCGAGCAGTCCCTCGTCCTCGATGACGTCGAGGACGGCCAGCGCGGCCGCGCAGGCGACCGGATTGCCGACGTACGTGCCGCCCAGGGAAGACTCGGGCATCGCATCCATCAGCCCGGCGGAGCCGATGACCGCGGACAGCGGAAGGCCGGCGGCCAAGGACTTCGCGGTGACCAGCAGGTCGGGCTCCACCCCCGCGTGCTCGACCGCGAACATGCGGCCCGTCCGGCCGATGCCGGTCTGGACCTCGTCGGCAATCAGCAGCATGCCAAATCGGCGCGTGAACGCGCGGAGCTGGCCCAGAAAATCCGGCGGCGGCACCACGAATCCCCCTTCGCCGAGGATGGGCTCGACAATCACCGCGGCCACCCGGTCGGGCTGCACGTGCGTGACCAGCAGGTTCTCCAGCGCGCGCATCGCCCACCGGGTCGCATCGGGTTCGGGGCTACGGTACGGATCGGCATACGGCGCCCGGTAGACTTCCGGGACGAACGGACCGAAGTTGCGCTTGTAGGGATCGATCTTGCTCGTGAGCGTCATGCTCATGTACGTCCGTCCGTGGAAGGCCCCCTCGAAGGCGATAATGGCGGGCCGCCCGGTCGTCGCCCGCGCAATCTTCACCGCGGATTCGACCGCCTCGCTGCCGGAGTTCAGGAAAATCGCCTTTTTGGGGCCGGTGCCCGGCGCCAGCGCGCAGAGGCGCTGCGCCAGACTCACGTACCCGCCGTAGGGCGCCACGGCGAAATCGGTGTGGGTGAATCGCGCCGCCTGTTCACTGATGGCGGACACGACGCGGGGGTGGGCATGGCCGACGTTGAGACACCCCACTCCCCCGACGAGGTCGATGAAGGTGTTCCCGTCGAGATCGGTCAGCACAGCCCCGGCGGCCCGCGCGATGACCGCCGGCAGGTAGACCGGCACCGCGGCGGAGACGTATTGCCGGAGTTCAGCGAGCACGGCCGCCGAGCGCGGGCCGGGCAGCGCGTACGGTCTGCGGATCGTCTCTCTCACGGATGACCTCCCAGGAGGGTCGCGTCAGTCTTTAGTGTGGCATTTTCCCCCGTCCGGCGCATCAATTCCCGGCCCGAGTCGGGACGCTGAGACACTTGATGAGTCATTGCGAGGACCGCGAGCCCGATAGGGCGTGGCGAGACGAAGCAATCCCAGTCTAGAGATTGCTTCGCTACGCTCGCAATGACAAACATTACCGCCTCAGCCTTTCCTTGAGCAAGCGATGCACCAGTTCCGGGTTCGCCCGGCCCCGCGTTGCGCGCATCACCTGGCCCACGAGGAACGTGAGCGCCTGCCCTTTCCCCGCGCGGTAGTCCGCGACCGGCCCGGGATGATCGGCGAGGATGCGCTCGACGACAGGCCCGAGGGCCGCGGCGTCGCCGATCTGGACGAGCCCGCGGCGTTCGACGATAGATCCGGGACGCTCCCCGCCGGCGAGCATCTCTCCCAGCACCTCTTTGGCGGTCCGTCCGCTGATCGTGCCGCGGTCGAGGAGCTCAAGGAGCTCGGCGAGGTGCGCCGGCGTCACCGGCAGGTCTTCGATCTCTTTGTCTTCCGCGTTCAGGTACGCGGCGAGGTCCCCGGTCAGCCAGTTGCTGACGATCTTCGGGTGGGGGTAGCGCGCGACCGTGCCCTCAAAGAAGGCCGCCATCCCCGCCGACGACGTGACCAACTCCGCATCGTAGGGAGACAGCCCGAAACGGTCCATGTACCGGCGCCGCCGGGCATCGGGCAACTCCGGCATGGCCGCGCGCGCGGCATCCATAGCCGCGGGATCGACGGCGACCGGCACGAGGTCGGGTTCGGGAAAGTACCGGTAGTCCTGGGCTTCCTCTTTGAACCGGGAGGCGAACGTCAGCGCGCGGCGCTCATCCCAGTGGCGCGTCTCCTGCACGACGGGCGCTCCGGCATCCAGCAGCCGGC
Source organism: bacterium (assembly GCA_035292085.1). Classification (GTDB taxonomy): domain Bacteria; phylum Sysuimicrobiota; class Sysuimicrobiia; order Sysuimicrobiales; family Kaftiobacteriaceae; genus DASXUC01. The sequence continues at coordinate 14,473 of DATDQT010000157.1, read as the reverse complement.
CCTGGCGGGTGACTTCAAAGGCCAGCGCCCGTTCCACGGCGCGAAGCGAGTTCATGTTCTTCACCTCGGTCCGGATGCCGAGGTCGGCGCCGGGGGGACGCAGCGACACGTTGGCGTCACACCGCAGCGTTCCCTCCTCCATGTGGCCGCTGCTGACGCCGATCGTCTGCAGGACCGCGCGCAGCCGGCCGAGGAAGCGGCGGGCTTCGTTCGGGGAGCGCAGGTCGGGTTCCGTGACGATCTCCATGAGCGGCACGCCGCTGCGATTGTAATCAATGAGCGACGCGATCACGCGGCCCTCCCGCTCCAGGTGCACCAGCCGGCCGGTATCTTCCTCGAGGTGCACGCGCCGGATCCGGATGCGCCGCGGCCCGTCGGGGTCCAGCAGCAGGACGCCGTCGGTCGCCAGGGGCGGGTGGACGGTGTATTGGTACTGAGTGATCTGATAGTTCTTGGGCAGATCCGGATAGTAGTAGTTCTTCCGGTGGAAGCGGCTTACCGGATGCACGGTACAGTCCAGCGCCAGCGCGGTCCGCAGCCCAAGTTCCACCGCCTTCCGGTTCAGCGCGGGCAGGGACCCGGGGAGTCCCAGGCAGACCGGGCACACCAGGGTGTTGGGAGGGGCCCCGAACACGACCGCGCAGCCGCAGAACATCTTCGACGCAGTCAGCAACTGGACGTGGATCTCTAACCCGATGACGACTTCATAGCTCATCTGAGTGGTCGCATCAGTCATGGTGGGTTTCCCAGCTGCGGCTTTCGCGTGTGCCACCCGGTCCTCTGCTCATACGCGTGGGCGGCCCGCAGCACGGTGGCCTCATCAAAGGCCCGGCCGATCAACTGGAATCCGATCGGCAGCCCGTCGGAGAACCCGCACGGAAGGGCGATGGCCGGCAAGCCGGCGAGGTTGACCGGGATCGTGTAGATGTCGGCCAGGTACATGGCCAGCGGATCATCGACCTTCTCACCGATCCGGAAGGCGACCGTGGGCGAGACCGGCATGAGCACGAGGTCGACCCGCTCCAGCGCGCGCTGGAAATCCCCGCGCACGAGCGTGCGGACCCGCTGTGCCTTGAGGAAAAAACCCTCATAGTATCCTGCCGACAGGGCGTACGTACCCAGCATGATCCGGCGCTTCACCTCACTGCCAAAACCCGCCGCCCGGGTGCGCGTGTACATCCCGTAGATGTCGTCAGCGTCCGCACGCAGGCCGTACCGCACGCCGTCATAACGCGCCAGGTTCGAACTGGCCTCAGACGTCGCCAGCAGGTAATACGTCGGGACCGCGTACTCGATCGTCGGCAGGGAGACCTCCTCCAGCACCGCACCGGCTGAGCGGAGATCGGCCGCCGCCTGCCGCACCGCGGCGCGCACGTCAGGGTGCAGCCCATCCCCAAATGCCTCCGTGGCGATGCCGATCCGCAGGCCGCCGGCGTCTCCGCGCAGCGCCGCGGCATAGTCCGGCACGGGGAGGTCGACCGACGTCGAATCGAGCGGGTCGTGGCCGGCGATGACGTCCAGGAGGAGCGCCGCATCGGCGACGCTGCCCGCGAGCGGGCCGATCTGGTCGAGTGACGAGGCGAAGGCCACCAGGCCGTACCGGGACACCCGCCCGTAGGTGGGCTTCAGGCCGACGATGCCTGTGAAGCCCGCGGGCTGGCGAATCGATCCGCCGGTGTCGGTGCCCAGGGCGAGGGGCACCATCCCGGCGGCGACCGCCGCCGCCGAGCCGCCGCTGCTCCCTCCCGGCACGCGCGTGAGGTCCCAGGGATTGCGCGTGGGGCCGTAGGCCGAGTTCTCCGTCGAGGACCCCATCGCGAACTCATCGAGGTTCGTCTTGCCAATGAGCACGGCGCCGGCCTCGCGGAGGCGGCTCACCACCGTCGCGTCGTAGGGGGGAGTCCACCCCTCGAGGATCCGCGATCCGCAGGTGGTCGGCATCCCGCGCGTACAGATGATGTCTTTCACCGCGACCGGCACACCGGCCAGCGGCGGCATCGCGTCGCCGCGGGCATAGGCCGTGTCCCAGCGGCGGGCATCGGCGAGGGCGCGATCGGCATCGACTCGCAGGAAGGCCCGGACCTGACCGTCCAGGGACGCGATGCGGTCCAGATAGTCGCGGACCACTGCCGACGGCGCGGCCTCCCGGCGCCGGTAGCGCTGGAGGATTGCCGTCGCCGTGAGGTCGTTCAGGGGTTCGGCTCCGTCTCGAGAATCGGAGGGACTTTGAAGAAGCCGGCCTCCTGCGCCGGGGCCGCTGCCAGGATCTCATCCCGCGGCAGGGACGGCCGGATGACGTCGTCCCGCGCGACATTCGTCATCGCCGCGACGTGCGACGCGGGCTCGACGTCGTCAGTGGGGAGTTCAGTTAATCTCGCGCAGTAGGCCAGGATGGTACTCAGCTGGCCGGCAAACCGGTCCTGCTCCTCGTCGGTCAGGGCCAGCCGGGCCAGGCGGGCGACGTACTCGACGGTCGCACGATCGATGCTCATGGGACGATCACCATCCCCATGGTAGCAAAAGGCTACGGTGTGGTGTCCGACACGATGACCGTCAGTACGTAGACCTCTTCGGTGAGTGTGAACGGTGACAGCAGGCGGATGGAGTACGTGCCGGGCTGACGCGCGCGGAATCCATTTTCCACGACGTCGAGGTGGGGATCCGCGACCACGATGGGAGTCGTGCCACCGCCGACGCGGTGCAGCCGCAGTGTCTGGCGGAGGGCCAGAACAAGCCGGCTGGTCCGTGCCATCACGACCCCGCTCCGCATGGCGTAACGCCATGTCAGTCCGGCCGGTGGCGTGGTGAACGCCGGCAGGGGCCGAGGGACAAACCGCTCATCATTCCACTCAAGCGCCTGCCCGCTGCCCCGGTCGATCACCAGGGGATCGGCTAGCGTGACCCGTTCGAGAGAATCACCTTCGGTCAGCACCACAATGCGTCCAGTGGCCTGCCCAACCACGTGGAACGACCATCGGCCCTCGTCCGTCACTCCCTGAAACAGCACGCCGTCCCGATTGCCGAGAATACGCCCGGCATCGACGGAAACAGGAACCATCCCGGACAGCGGCCGTTGAAACACAATTTCAAACCGGCGGCGCCACCGGTTGTGTTGAACGATTATCTCGGTGTATGCCGACGCTCCCTCCCCGGGGAAGGGCGGAATCATGACGATCGCGGCGGCTTCCAGCGGCGCGCCACCATCGAGGTCGACTTGTACGAGACTATGCAGCGTGCTGCGGACCGGCAGGAGGCCGAGAATCTGAGCCGTCGCGATGAGGTTTGATGGCGGACGGGTCCACCACACCGCCCCCAAGGCCGCGAGGGTTGCGACAATCACCCCGGCACCGAGCGTGAGACTCCCCCGACGCCCTGCGTGCATCGGTTCTTCTCAGGTCTGTCCGCGAAGCCGGGGATCGAGGATGTCGCGGAACGCGTCGCCCAGCAGATTCCACCCTAGGACGAAGAGGAAGATCACGGTTCCGGGGAAGACGACCGTGTACCAATAGATGAATGGATTGCCGGGCACGCCGAGGATCCAACTCCGGGACATGTTGATGAGCTGCCCCCAGTCGGCGTATCCGAACTCGGCGCCGAGCCCGAGAAACGAGAGAGCCGCCGCGACGAGTACCACGACCCCCATGTCGAAGGCGGCCACGACCAGAAACGGGTAGATCGAATTGGGAATGACGTGGCGGAAGATGATCCGGAGGTCACCTCCGCCCATGGCCCGCGCCGCCTCGACGTAGTCGCGCTGCTTGACAGATAAGATCTCCCCCCGCAGCAAGCGGGCATAGGTCGGCCAGCCCACTATGGCGATCGCGATCATCACCTTGTCCAGCCCCTTCCCCAAGACGGCGGTGACGACCACGGCCAGGACCAGGCCGGGAAAGGCCAGGAAGATATCCGTGACGCGCATGACAATCTCATCCAGACGGCCCCCGTAGTATCCGGCGACGCTCCCCAGGATCAGCCCGACCGTCGTGGAGATGGCCACGACGAACAAGGCAACCCGGAACGACGTGCGCGTGCCCCACACGATGCCGTAGAAGATGTCGAACTGGCGCCCCGTCGTCCCCAGTGGGTGCCCCGCGCGAGGCGGCTGCGGATCGGGCGCAAACCCCTCGTGTGGGATCAGGTAGGGATCACGCGAGGTCGGCGGCGCCAGCACGGGTGCGAGCGTCGCGACAATGACGAACAGTGCGATGATCGTGAAGCCGGTGATCGAAAGGGGGTTCCGCTTGAGTCGTTTCGCCAGGTCGGACGGTATTGACCAGAAGGCGACAATGGCTATGACGACTACGAGGAATGCCACCACGTCCAGGGGGCGGCTCACCACCCGCGCGCGTACCTCCGGCGACACGGAGATGACCGCGGCAACCACGAGCGCCACCACCAACAGGACCGGAACCGCGCGCAGCGGCAGGCTCCGGTTGATGGGGACCCGCAAGACGGTCATGAGGGTGCCCTCACTGGACACGAATCCGGGGGTCCACAGCGGCGTACAGGATGTCCGCTGCCAGGTTGCCTAGGACGGTGACCAGGGCGATGAACATCCCGAATCCGGTGACGGCTGGCACGTCCAGCTGCACGGCCGCCTCGGCCCCCCATTTCCCGATCCCCGGGTAGTTGAAGATGGTCTCAGCCAGGACCACGCCGCCCAGCAGGCCGACGAACAGCAGGCTGCTCAACGTGATCACCGGGATGAGCGCGTTGCGCCGGGCGTGTTTCATGATGACGACGGATTCCGCCAGTCCCTTCGCCCGGGCGGTGCGGACGTAGTCCTGCCGCAGGACTTCGAGCATGGAGGACCGGGTGATGCGCACCAGCAGCGCCATCTCGACCAGCACAAGCGTCAGGATCGGCCCGGCCATGTGACGGAGCGCGTCGAGGAAGATCCAGACCTGGCCATTCAACAGGGCGTCGACGGTCAGCAGACGGGTATAGGTTCGGAACTGGTCCGAGCGCACGTAGAGGTCGGCGTCCAGCGACAGGCGGCCCGGCGGGAACCAGTTCAGCCACCCGTAGAAGAGCATCAGGACGATCAACCCCCACACGAACGAGGGCAGTCCGCGCAGGGAGATGGCGAAAAAGCGGGAGAAGTGATCGGCGAACCGGTCTCGGTGTACGGCGGCCTTCGTCCCCAGCCATAAGCCGATCAGGATGATCGGGATAAACATGTAGATCGTCAGTTCGAGGGTGTTCGGAAAGAACGCCCCGATCGCTTCAGAGACCCGCATGCTGGCGGTCTTCGACCAGCCAAAGTTGCCATGCGCCAGTTCCTTCAGCCAGTTCCAGTACTGGATGTGGACCGGCTTGTCCAACCCGTGGGCCCGGATGATGCTGTCGATCCTGTCGAACTGCCTGGGGTCGGTGACGTACAGTGATGCCCGCTGGTCGGGCGAGAGGAACTGCAGCAGGGCGAAGATCAGCACCGTGACCCCGAACGCAACCACGGGCAACAAAATCAGACGGCGGCCGACGAATGCGGTCATATGGACCGCCACGGGGGCCAGTAGAGCCTAGCCCCCGCGGCGTGTGCCTCCTTAATCTACTGCTTGGACTGGCTATACAGGTACCCAAACCCCACGAAGAACATCGGGTTGTGGTACCAGCCCCTCACCCAGGAACGCTTCACGACGAGCCGGACCCCGTGCGCTGTGTAGAGGGTGGGGATGTCGCGGAAGGCGATCTCCTCGATCTGGGCGTAGAGCGCTGCCCGCTTCTTCGGATCGGTCTCCCGGGCGGCGGCCTCGATCAGCCGATCCGCGTCGGCGTTCTTGTATCCCTGGCGGCCGGTGAACGCCCCGTTGCTGCTTAAGAAGGGCTGGGCGAAGTTGTGCGGGTCGGCGAAGTCCGCGATCCAGCCCAAGACGTACAGGGGCAATTGGCGGCCGCGGTACTGCGGCAGGTAGGTCGCCCAGGGCACGCCCTGCACGTCAATCTGGAACTTGGGGTTGATCGACTCCGCAGCCTCCTTTAGCATCTGCGCCGCGGTCTGTCGAGAGATGTTCCCCGCGTTGTACAGGAGGGTAAACTTGAAGCCGCGCTCCCAGACCTGGCCGCCCCAGGCCTCCCTGAACTCGGCGATCGCCTTGTCCCGGCTCAGCTCGTACCACTGGCCCTTGGGGTTGTAGCCGAGCACGCCTTTCGGGATCGGGCCGTGGGCGACGGTCCCCTTGCCGCGCAGGGCCTCCCGGACGAACCGGTCGCGGTCGAAGAGGTGGGCAAATCCACGGCGGACGTGGATGTCGGAGAAGAAGTTGGGCGGGATGCCGTTGCCGTCCAGCCTGCCGCTGCCGATGTTCCGGTTGCCCTGGGCGTTGAGCGCCAGCTGGAAGAAGAACGCGTCGGTAGAGAGTATGGGCAGGTCATCGACGAGGCTCACGCCCGGGATGCCGGTGACCGCGAGCTGGTCGGCGCGGTCGACAGCGATGTAGTCCGCGTCCCCATTCTGGAGAGCCAGACGGCGCGGGCCGAACTCCTCGACCGTCTGCAAGACGACACGCCGCAGCTTGGCCGGCGCACGCCAGTAGCTGTCGTTGCGGACGAGCACGACCGTGTTGGTCTTGCGGTCCCAGCTATCCAGCTTGAAGGGACCGGTGCCGCTCGCCTTGTCGAAAAGGGTGTACTGGTCCTCGTTGGGCAGGCCATTGTACTTCGCTAGGGTCGCCTTCGCGCCGTCCCAGCCGCCGTTGGCCACGACGAACCGCTTGGAGACGACGATCGACCAGGTGGCCATGATGTTGAGGAAGGGCCCAAAGGGATCCTTCAGCGTGATGACGACGTTGTTACCCTTTACCTGGATCGCCCGGTTCGTGCGATCCCAGATGTCCGGGATAAGCTTGTCATTGTCGTCACGTGTGGTCTCGACGTCCAAGCCGAGGACTGCCGAGAGCAGGATCCACGCCGGACCCCCGGGAGGATCCAGAAGCATGAATCGCATCAGGGAGTACTTGACATCCGCGGCAGTCATGGGGCTGCCGTCGTGGAACTTGACACCCTGGCGAATTTTGAAGGTGTAGGTCCGGCCGTCCCTGGAGATCCCCCCGTTGGCAATCGAGGGCACTTCCGTCGCCAGCATGGGCACGTAGAGATCGGTCCGCGAACCGCTGAAGAAGATCAGCGTCTCGTAAATCGTCCACAGGAATGCGCCGCTGCTGGCCGTGTCATACGAAAACGACGGGTCCAGCGTACCGGGGCCGCCGAACGACTGGACGACCATCGTGTCCTGATTCTTGACCGCTCCCTGGCCGGACGCGATGCCCGAGAGCATGACCATGGACAGGGCCATGGTCAGCGCGACCAGCGCGAGCAGTTTGCGTTTGAAATTCATGTCTCGCAGTCCTCCTTTACTACTACTACTACTACTAGCAGAATAGGTGCTCCGTGCCTTGAATCCGTTTCCACCCCCCCTCCGCCTTCACGAACCCAGAGTTCCGTATTACCTGACAGGCCTCAGAACTGCTGCCTTGCTGCGCTGGTGCTGGAACGGCAGAATCGGGCAGGCCACGAAATGCCCGTTGCCCCAGTAGTCCACCAGCTCCGGGTCGTTGACCCGGCAGCTCTCCTGCGCGTAGAGGCACCGCGTGTGAAACCGGCATCCCTTGGGCGGATTGACCGGGCTGGGGACGTCGCCGGGGAGGATGATGCGCTCCCGGCGCATCCCGGGGTCCGGGATCGGCACCGCCGACAGCAGCGCCTCAGTGTACGGGTGCTGCGGGTTCTCGAACAGCTCGAGGGTGTCGGAGAGTTCGACGATGCGCCCCAGGTACATGACGGCGATACGGTCGCTGATGTGCTTGACGACCGACAGGTCGTGCGCGATGAACAAGTAGGTGAGCCCGAATTCCTTCTGCAGTTCTTCGAGCAGGTTCAGCACCTGGGCCTGGATGGACACGTCGAGGGCGGAGACCGGCTCGTCGCAGATGATCAGTTTGGGGTTGACCGCGAGCGCCCGCGCGATGCCGATGCGCTGGCGCTGCCCGCCGCTGAACTCGTGCGGGTAGCGGTTGGTGTGGTAGGGCGACAGTCCGACGACTTCCAGCAGTTCCTGCACGCGGCGCAGCTTCTCCTTGCCGCGGGCGAGGTTGTGGATCTCCAGCGGCTCGCCGACGATGTCGCCGACCGTCATGCGAGGGTTGAGCGACGAGTACGGATCCTGGAAGATGATCTGCATGTCCCGGCGCATCCGGCGTAGGTCTTCTTTCCCGAGAGTGAAGATATTGCGGCCCTCGAAGTACGCGTCGCCGCTGGTCGGCTCCATCAGCCGCAGGATCACGCGTCCGGTCGTGGTCTTCCCGCAGCCGGACTCGCCGACCAGGCCGAGGGTCTCCCCCCGGCGGATCGAGAACGACACGCCGTCGACGGCCTTCACGGCGCCGACCTGGCGCTGCATGATGAACCCCTTGGTAATGGGGAAGTGTTTGTAGAGGTCCTTGACCTCGAGAATGGTATCGCCGTTGGTGGATGTCGTGCTCACCCTGTGCCCTCCGATTCACGATTCACGATTCACCTTTCACGAACTAGGTCTTCCGGAAGGAGGCTTCCAGGCCCGCCGCTGCCGCCGCGCGCTTGTCTTCCTCCGTCGCAAACTCACTGTACAGATAACACTTGGCATAGTGGTCCGGGCCGACGACGTAGTCCGGCGGATCGGCCTTCACGCAGATCTCCATCGCAAACGGACACCGCGGGGCGAACGGGCACCCCGGCGGCAGATCAATCAGGCTGGGCGGCTGGCCTTCGATGGGGATCAGCCGCTCTTTGCGTTCGTACAGCTTGGGGATGGAGTGGAGCAGGCCCCAGGTGTATGGGTGTTTGGGGTCGCGGAAGGTCCGCTTCACGTCGGTGTGTTCGATCGGTTTGCCCGCGTACATCACCACCACGTTGTCGCACAACTCGGCGACCACCCCGAGGTTGTGCGTGATCATGATGATCGCCATGTTGAACTCCTCCTGGAGGCCGCGCATCAGGTCCAGGATCTGCGCCTGGATCGTGACGTCCAGCGCGGTGGTCGGCTCGTCGGCGATGAGGATGGATGGGTTGCACGACAGCGCCATGGCGATCATGACGCGCTGCCGCATGCCGCCGCTGAACTGGTGCGGGTAGTCGCGCACGCGCTCTTTCGCCAGCGGGATCTTCACCTTCTCGAGCATCTCCGCGGCGCGGTCCCAGGCGTCTTTCTTGTTCAGCCCCTGGTGCAGCATGACGGCTTCGGCGATTTGCTCGCCGATCGTCAGCACCGGGTTGAGCGACGTCATCGGCTCCTGGAAGATCATCGCGATGCGGTTGCCCCGGATCCGGCGCATCTCGTCTTCGGGCAGCCCCAGGAGGTTCGTGCCCTCAAAGAGGATCTCGCCCTCCACGATCTTCCCCGGGGGCTGAGGGATGAGCCGCATCACGGACAGCGCGTGCACGCTCTTGCCGCAGCCGGACTCGCCGACGATGCCCAGGGTCTCCCCCTTGTGCAGGTCGTACGTCAGCCCGTCGACGGCCTTGACGACCCCTTCGTCCGTGTAGAAGTACGTCTTCAGATTGCGGACAGACAGCAGCGGTTCCGCCATTCACTCACCCCTCCAACCTTTTAACGATAGCCCATTCGTGTCACGACCGCTACTGCTCGGCCCAGGCCCATTCCCACGAGTTCCACGGGATGTAGTACGTGCCCAGCCCGGTCGGCCGGATGTTCCGCAGCGCTTTCATGTTTGTGGTCAGGCTCAGGCGAAAGTACAGCGGCAGGCTGGGCAGTTCCTCGGCAAAGATCTCCTGCTGTTTGTGGAACAGCGCGATGCGCTTCTTCTCATCGAGTTCAGAGATCAGTTGTTCCCAGATCTTGTCGTTCTCGGCATTGCGCCACCCGACCCGGTTGTTCCCCTGCCAGGCGTTGGCCTCGGTGGGGATCTGGGTGCTATGGAACCGGTCGAACGGCACCGACTCCGGGGTGAACAGGCTCCCGTACATGGCCAGGAACGGGTACTGGCGGCGCGAGATGACCGGTCCCAGGAACACCGACGCCGGACGGTTGTCGATCCGCAGATCGATGCCCACGGCCTTCAGCTGGTCTTTGATCACCTGCTCGATCTGCTCGCGCACCGTGTTGCCGGCGGTCGTCATGATGGTCACCTCGAACCGCTTGCCGGCCCTGTCCCGCAGCACGCCGTCGGGGCCCAGCGTGAACCCGGCTTCGGTGAGGAGTGCGCGGGCCCGCGCCACGTCGAATGGGTACTTCTTCACATTCGGGTTGCTGGCCGGATGGCCCGGGGCCAGCCAGGTGTGCGCCACCGGCTGGCGTCCGCCGGAGCACGCGATGTCGGCAAGTGCCGGCCGGTTCAACGCGTAGGCGATCGCCTGGCGCACCCGCTTGTCCTTCAGCCAGGGGTCGTCGAGGTTGAAGTCGATTCGCTCCCAGGTCAGCGCCTCGCGGTAATGCGCCTGCACCTGGGGATTGCGGCGCTCGATCTGCTCCATCTGCAGGCAGCCGAAGTTGTTGATCTCCGTGGCGTGGACGTCGCCGGAGATCTGGTTGGCGGTCAGCACCGTCGCGTCAAGGATGAAGCGAAACACGATGCGCCGGACTTTGGGGACCCCCAGCGGCCACTTCGAGTACGCCTCCACGGTGATGTGGCTCCCCGGCACCCATTCCACAAACCGATACGGGCCGGTGGCCACCGGCGCGCGCCAGTAAGCGTGTCGGTCCAGCGTTCCCGGATCCCGCAGGTAGTCCCGCTCCAGGATGTGCCGCGGATAGATGATCTGGTCGCCGAAGGGACTGCTGTTGGCGAACGGCCATAACTCGTTCCACTGCACGACCATCGTGTACGGATCGTTCGGGTTGGGTACGAGGATATTGTCGACCTTGTTCACGATAAAGCGGCTGACCCGCGGCGTCCGGGGGTTCCGCTCCAGTCCATAGGTGAACCGGTAGTCCAGTGCCGTCACCGGCCTCCCGTCGTGCCAGGTGAACCCGCGCTTGAGCTTCCACGTCACTTTCATCTTCTTGTCGGGCAGCAGCACCCAGTCGCCGTCTTTGATGGTCGGCAATTTCTCGACCATGATCGGCACGCGAACCCACTTGTCGGTGAACGGAGCGACGTAGCCCCACAGTGTGTTGTGGATCACGCTGGCGACGGCCATGATGGTGAACAACCCGAGCTGGTCGGGTTCCTGTGCCAGCCCTACGACCGCCGTGTCCCGTACCGGCGCGCCCGCCGCGGGAAGTGCCGGCATGGCCAACGCCAGCAGACAGACGACCAACAACCCTCTGGTCAGCTCCCGCCGCATCCTGCCCGCCCCCTCTCGACCTGCCTCACCGCTTCAGCCGCGGGTCCAGCGCGTCCCGCAGCCCATCCCCCAGGAAGTTGAAGCTCAACACGGTGATGAAGATGAACACACCCGGGACCACCGCCAGCCACGACGCGTTCCAGATGTACTCCTGAGCTCGCTGCAGCATGTTGCCCCAGGACGCCGTCGGCGGAGCGATCCCCAAGCCCAAGTAGCTGAGTGCCGATTCCCCCAGAATCGCGCCGCCGACGGCCAGCGTCGCGGCCACAATCACCGGCGCCAGCGCGTTGGGCAGCAGGTGACGCAAAATCAGCCGCGTCTCCGACGCCCCCATCGCCCGGGCGGCATCCACGAAGTCCTGGCTCTTTAGGGAAAGAATCTGCCCACGGACCAGCCGCGCCACCCCAGTCCACCCGAAAGCCGTGAAGATCAGGATGATGCGCGACACACCACCGCCGGGAAGTAGCGCGGCCAGGATCAGGTAGAGCGGCAGGGTCGGCACCGAGAGCAGAATGTCGACCAACCGCATGAGAACCGTATCGATCGTGCGTCCATAGAACCCGGCCACCGCCCCCACCACCATGCCGATGATCGAAACGTTGATGGCCACTACGTAGCCCACGGACAGCGAGATCCGCCCCGCGTACATGATGCGCGACAGCACATCGCGTCCCAACTCATCTGCTCCAAACAGATGCGCTCGTCCCGGTGTCGCCCAGCGGCCGCTCAGATCGATCTTGTCCGGCGGGTACGGCGCGATCCACGGGGCGAGGATCGACATCAGCGTAAGCCCCACCGCTGCCACTCCCCCGATGATCGCCAGGCGGTGTTTGAGAAATCGATGCCAGGCGACCTGCCAGTAGCTCTGGCCCACGGCGGCCCCGGCGGCCTCTCTACGCCGCAGCGCCAGATCCCGCGCGAGGTCCTCCCTGATCACACGTGCCATCTTCTAATAACCCCGCTCATAACCCCGTCAGTCATAGCGGATTCGCGGATCCACGATCGCATAGGCGACGTCGGCCATCAGATTCGCCAGAATCGTCGCGACCGCAAGGAACAGCAGCACCGCCATCGCCACAAAGTGGTCATGTCCCAACACGGCCTGGAACAGTAGCAGCCCCATGCCCGGCCAGCTGAAGATCGTCTCGGTCACCACGGCTCCATCGAGAACGGCCGGCAGGCTGAGCGCGACCAGCGTGATAATGGGAAGGAGGGCGTTGCGCAGCGCGTGCCGCCGCGTCACGATCCGTTCCGTCAGCCCCTTCGCCCGCGCTGTGCGGACGTAATCCTGCCGGATTACCTCCAGCATGCTGCTCCGACTGTACCGGACCCAGGCCGCCATCCCTGTCGTCGCCAGCACCACCGTCGGCAGCACCAAGTGGCGCAGCCGGTCGGCGAGCAGTGGAAATCCCGGCTCGACACCGGGGGTCATCATACCGCCGGCTGGAAACAGCGGAATCCAGACGGCAAAGAACAGGATGAACAGGATCCCCTGCCAGAACACCGGCATGGCCAGGCCCACGAAGGACAGAAACGTCGCGATGTAGTCCCAGACCGAGTACTGGTGGAGCGCCGAGAAGATCCCGATGGTCACGCCCACGGTGAAGGCGATGACGAACGCGGCGGTCAGCAGCTGCAGCGTGTTCCCCAGCCGCTGCCGGATCAACTCCGAGACCGGCCGCCCGTACGTGCGCGAGTAGCCCAGGTCGCCGACGACCACCGAGCGCAACCATTTCACGTACCGCACGTAGATCGGATCGTCCAGTCCGTAGTATTGCCGCAGCCGCACGATGTCCTCGGGCTGCACGTCCGGCAGCGAACTCGCCAGCAGTTCGACCGGATCGCCAGGGGTGACCACCAGGAGCGTAAACATCAGTACCGAGAGCCCGGCCAGCACAATCACGCTCTGCACGAGGCGCCGCGCCAGGAACCGCCACATTCTTCACCACCCGGTGTCCGGAGTCGGGGGTCAGGGGTCCGTCCGCATCGTCGATCACCGACCGTGCCCGATCCCGGACCCCCGACACCGGACCCCCTACACCTTGAGCCGCGGGTCCAGCGCGTCCCGCAGGCCATCGCCGAAGAAGTTGAAACACAGCACCGTGAGGAAAATCATCGCCCCCGGCCAGAACGCCAGTAAGGGAGATGACCACAGGTAGCTCTGGGCGTTTTGGAGCATGTTCCCCCACGACGGAGTCGGCGGCTGGATGCCGACGCCGAAATACGAGAGCGCCGCTTCGATGAGGATCGCCCCGCCGACATCCAGCGTCGCGGCGACGATGATCGGGGCCATGGCGTTGGGGAGCAGGTGCCGGAAGATGATCCGGGTCTCACTGGCGCCCAGCGCCCGCGCGGCATCCGTGTAGTCGAGAGACTTCAGGCGTAAGATTTCTCCCCGGACGAGTCGGGCAGCCACCGTCCATCCAAACGCGCCAATGATGATGACGATCGGCAGCACCCCTCCGCCGAAGTACCGGCCCAACAGCAGCAGGACGCCGAAGAGAGGGAGCGTGAGGACGATGTCGGTCAGGCGCATCAGAATATTGTCGATCATGCCGCCGTAGAATCCGGCCACGACGCCGACCATCGTGCCCAGCGCCACGGCGGACAGCGCCGCGGCAAATCCCACGAGCAGGGAGATGCGCCCCGCGTAGAGCAACCGCGTCAGGACGTCGTGTCCCAGGTCATCCGTCCCCAGCGCGTGTCCGGCGATAAACGGCTTCGCGAACCGGTTCAGGAGATCGATCTCTTCGAACCGGTAGGGGGCGATCCAGGGCGCGGACACCGCCACCGCGACCAGCAAGAAGATGACGAACAGCCCGGCCATGGCCAGCCGGTGCTTGCGCAGCCGCTTCCAGGCAATCTGCCAGTAGCCTTCGCCGATGTCCGATCTCGGCTGCGGCGCCGCCGGGACTGCGACTGTCGCTGCGTTGCGGGCCATCACATCCTCCTCGCGCCGTCAGTCATAGCGGATTCGCGGATCCAGCAAGGCGTACCCGATGTCCGCGACGAGGTTGAAAATCAGGACCAGCACGGCGAGGAACATCAAGACCGCCTGGGCCACGACGTAGTCGCCGCCCAGGACGGAATCGACGAGGAGCCGGCCGACCCCCGGCCAGGCGAAGACCGTCTCGGTCACCGGGGCGCCGGCAAACAACCCTGAGATCGACAGCGCCACGATCGTGACCAGCGG
>DATDQT010000156.1:0-3178 GCA_035292085.1 bacterium | reverse complement strand
AAGAAGGGCGGATCGCGGAAGAAGCGATAGGACCGCCCTGATCGTCGCCTCAGCCTCCATCGAGGGATGTGGCCCGGCCGCATCCCTCGAAGTGTTTCTCATCACGACGCGCCGATGGAGGACACCATGGCCGGAGAACTGCTGGCCCCGCAGCTTCGTGAGTACCTGGACCGCCAGGTCCCACCCCGCCCTCCAGAGATGCAGATCATGGAAGCGTACGCGCGGGAACGCCGGTTCCCGATCATTGGGCCGGTCGCGGGGCAGTTCTGCTACCTGCTGGCGCGGCTCATCAGCGCGCGGCGGGTCTTCGAGATGGGCTCCGGCTACGGGTACTCGACGGCCTGGTTTGCGCGGGCGATCAAGGAGAACGGCGGCGGCCAGGTGTTCCACGTCGTGTGGGATGACGACCTGTCGCGCCGCGCGCGGGGGCACCTGCGCACGCTGGGGCTGGATGACGTCGTGGAGTATCGCATCGCCGAGGCCGTCCAGACGCTCCGCGACACCGAAGGACCGTTCGATATGATCTTCAACGACATCGACAAAGAGGCGTACCCCGCCTCGCTCCCGGTCATCGCCGCCAAGCTGCGGCCCGGCGGCGTGCTCATCGTCGACAACATGTTCTGGAACAGCCGCATCTTCGACCGCGCGGACACCGATGCGACGACCGAAGGCGTGCGCGAGCTCACGCGGCTGATGACGGCTGATCCAGACTGGATGACGTCCATCGT
Organism: bacterium; assembly: GCA_035292085.1. Lineage (GTDB taxonomy): Bacteria > Sysuimicrobiota > Sysuimicrobiia > Sysuimicrobiales > Kaftiobacteriaceae > DASXUC01. Next base: position 2,450 of record DATDQT010000156.1, on the reverse strand, counting down.
GCCTCTCCGCGACGGACTGCTGGTCGCCGTCCGCCGGTAGCGGGGGCAGGCGACAGGGAAAACCTCGCAGGCTGTGGAACGCATCGGCGAATCTTCCGGGGGGAGGCGAGGCCAAACATGAGGAGATCCACGCCATTACGGATCGCCGTGCTGTCGCTGGCGGCCGCCGTGCTGCTGACGGGCGTCGGAGGGACGCTGGGCTCATCGGCATCGGCGGGCGCGGCGAAACCGGTCACGCTCGCGATCCTGCACTTCAGCGTGATCAAGGGCACCACGTGGTCGGGCGCGCACGACCGCGCCGGCCAGCGCATCGCCAAGAAGTACCCGAACGTGAAGTACGTCTTCCGCGAAGAGGTCGGTCCGGACCTGACGATCCCCTACGCCGAGGAACTTATCAAGCAGGGCGCTAACATCGTCGTCGGCAACGCCGAGTTCATGGGCCTGCCCTTGAAAGAGATCGCCGACAAGTACCCCAACGTGTACTTCGCGTCGGTCGTCGCCAGCGACGTGACGACCAAGCGCAACTTCATCCGGTTCTTCCCGCGGCAGTACCAGGCCCTCTACCTGGAGGGGCTCATCGCGGCGGCGCTGACGCGCACCGGGAACGTCGGCATCGTCTCGGCATTCCCCAACATCCAGGTGATCCGCCGCACGGCCGGCTTCTTCCTCGGCGTGCAGGACGGGGCCCGGGCGCTGGGCAAGCGCGTCAACGTCTACGTGAAGTACGTGGGTGACTGGTACAAACCGGCGGAGGAGCGTGAGATCGCGACGACGCTGGTCACCCAGTACAAGGTCGACGTGATCACCCAGCAGACCGACTCCGGCTCCCCGCTGGACGTCGCCACGGAGCGGAAGATCTGGTTCGTGGGCAAGGACATGGACGTCGTCGGCTTCTACGGGTGGTCGAGCACGAGCACCGTCGCCGTGTCGTTCGACACGCGGTGGGAGGTGCTCTACGACCGCATGGTCAGGGACTTCATCGCCGGCAGCCAGACCCCCAAGAACTTCCTCTACCTGGGGATGAAGGACACGATGACGCTGGCCGACGGCACGGTGGAGTCGGCGGTCGACATCATGAACAACCTGAAGGTGGGCGTGGATGCGATCAGCCCGCAGGCGCGCCCGCGCATCCCCGCGTCGATCCAGCAGCTGGTGCGGCAGCGCCGCGATCAGATGCTGAAGGGAACGTGGGATCCGTTTGAAGAGCACGCCTTTGTCAGCAACGGCACCGGTCTGGCGCTCAAAGGCGTTCCCATCCCGGCGAAGGGCACGGTCGTGAAGAAGGCCAAGACCAAGCCGACCGACGAGTGGCTGCTTGGGAAGTTCAACTTCGACCTGAACGGGATGATCATACTCAAGTGAGTTCTGAGCCGCGCGGCTCCTCCGCCTACCGGACCGAGGCGGGCGGAGGAGCCTTTTTTACTCCCATTCTCTCTGCCCGAGGCGTGACCAAGCGCTTCCCCGACGTGCTCGCGCTCGACCAGGTGAACCTCGACGTCGAACCCGGAGAGATCCATGCCGTCCTGGGCCAGAACGGGGCCGGCAAGACGACCCTGATGAACATCCTGTTCGGGTTGGTCGAACCGGACGAAGGCGTGCTGTTCCTCAACGGGGAGCACGTGCGCTTCCGCTCTCCCCACGACGCCCTCGCGCTGGGCATCGGCATGGTCCACCAGACTCGACGATTGGTCTCTGCGCACACCGTGCTGGAGAACATCGTACTCGGCCACCCCACGGCGAGTGGGTTGCTCCATCTCGGAAGTGCCCGGCGGGACGTGGCGTCGCTGTGCACGCGGTATGGGATCTCCATCAACCTCGGCGCCCGGGTGTGGCAATTGTCAGAAGGCGAACGCCAGTGGGTGGAGATCATCAAGGCCTTGTACCGCGGCGCCAGGATTCTCATCCTCGACGAACCGACGTCCGCGCTCACCCCGCCCGAAGTCAAGACGCTGCTGGCCGGTCTGCAGGCGATGGTTGCTGATCAGGGGGTGACGGTGCTGCTGGTTACCCACAAGCTCCCCATCGTCATGGCCGTCAGTCATCGTGTGACGGTCCTTCGGTCGGGGCGCGTCGTCGCGAAGCTGAGGACCGCCGACGCGACGGAGGAAATTCTGGTCCAGCACATGGTCGGTCGCGAGGTGACATTCCGCACGACAAACCATGCGGCGCCCGCCGGACGGCCGCTGCTGCAGGTGGAAGACCTCTCCGCCTACAACGACAAGGGTCTCCTCGCGCTCTGGGGCATCTCGGTCGCCCTCCGCGAGGGCGAGATCCTCGGGGTGGCCGGCGTCACGGGGAATGGCCAGGAGGAGCTCGCCCAGGTCCTCGCCGGCCTGCGCCCCGCGACCTCGGGGAAGGTCCGCTTTGCTGACCGGGACGTGACCCATCTGTCGCCCCTGGAGCGATGGCGGATGGGGGTCGGCTACATCCCGGCAGAACGCATCGAGGTG
>DATDQT010000155.1:0-7558 GCA_035292085.1 bacterium | reverse complement strand
ACATCTCCACGGTGAGGTCTCCGAGCGCCCGCCCAGGGATAATGACCGTCGAGGTGACCGTCGCGGCGAACGCCGACAGCATGGACCGCCAGCAGCAGGAACACCAGCACGCGTAGCATCGTCTTTGGTTTTCCCCGGTGGCATAATCAGACTATGGCACAGGATCCGGATTCGCCTCTGCGCGGTGCTGCGTTCCGCCCCGATGATGCCCTGGCCCGCGTAACCGCCGAAAACCACTCCACGACCGTCTTCGAGCACGGCACGCTACAGGTCAAGCTCTATGCGCCCCGGGACCACGACCCGCAGACGCCGCACACGAGAGACGAAGTGTACGTGGTCGTCTTCGGACGGGGCCTGTACTTCGACGGGGTGGAGCGCCGCGTCTTCGGTCCCGGAGACCTCCTGTTCGCCCCCGCGGGGTGTGTGCATCGCTTTGAGGAGTTCTCCGATGATCTCACCATCTGGGTGATCTTCTACGGCCCTGAAGGCGGCGAGAAAAGCTAGCATGGTTGTGACGCATGATCTCATCAGTCTGGTTGAGACCGACCGCGACGATGTGTTCTCGGTGAGCCTGGACATCGATCCCGCCAAACTGGAACACCAGACTGTCCAGCCCGCCTACATGATTCGCCTCAAGAACGGGATCCGGGACATCCTCGAAGGGCTGCCCAAACGCAGGCGCAAGCAGGCCGCGCACGTGGCCTCGCAGATCCTGGCATTCGTTGAGATGATGCGCCCGGAGGGCCGCGGCCTCGCGATCTTTGCGGGTCCGGACCTGTGGCGGCAGCAGTTCTTCCCCTTCTCCCTTCCCAACAGGATCAGTTACGGACGGCCCGACGTCATGCCGGTGCTGTGGACAGTCGACGAGTACCAGCCGTACGCGATCCTCGTAGTCGATCGTGAACGCGCACGGATCCTCGCCGCGTACCTCGGCGCCGCCGCCGTGATGGAGCGCGACGCGCTTGTGCTGGACACCAGCGAGTGGCACTTCACGGCCGGACGGCAGCCGACATACACGAAAGCCACCGGCACCGGCGCGGCGCGCGGGGCGCAGCGCGACACGTTTGAGGCGCGGATAGATGACCATCTCCGGCGGTTCTGGGTCGGCGCCGCCGAGGCCGCCGCCCGGTGGCTCGACGAATTGCATGTTGACCGCTTGATCCTGGCAGGCCCCCCAGAAGCCACGGCCGCGGTGGAGGATGCACTTCCGGATCGAGCGCGCGTGAAGCTGGCGGCCACGGTCCCCATGGCCGCCGATGCCGACCTGGCGGAGATCCGGGAGCGGACCCTGGAGGCGGCTTTACAGAGTGAACGCGGCCGTGAAGAGGAGTTGATCGCGGCCGTACTGGACCGGACGAGCCGTCCCGCCGGGTCCGTCACCGGCATCGACGCCACACTCGCGGCGCTGCAGCAAGGAGAGGCGATGACCGTAATCGCCGATCGGGATCTCGAGGGGACGGTCGGCCGGTGCCGGCGCTGCGGCTACGTCACGGCAAAATCGCGCCTGCGCTGCGAGGTGTGCCGCGGCAAACTGGAACAGGTTTCATTCCCACAGGTGCTCCCGCTGCTGGTCCGTCGCAGCGGCGCGCGCCTCGAGCTGGTGGGAAAGGAATCCGCGGGCGCGCTGCGGGCACTGGGAGGACTTGCCGCGATTCTCCGCTTTCGGTCACACCAGGTGCCGTGACCGTTGAGGCTGGCTTTCTCCACACAACCGGACCGTGCTCGACTTCCTCTCCCGCGTGCGCTGACGGTCAACCGGCTCTCATCGCCTCGAGCAGGCGGTTGGGGATCACGGGCAGGAACGTGATGTGGACACCGGTCGCGTCCGCAACGGCGCCGGCGATCGCCGCGCCGCCGGGGATGACCGGCGGTTCGCCCACACCCTTGGCGCCAAACGGCCCGAAGTCCGACGGCACTTCGACCACGACGGTTTCCATCGGCGGCACATCGGCCGCGCGGGGAATCGGGTAATCCGCAAACGACGACGTCAGCAGCGTCCCATCCTCCGAGTAGACCATCCCTTCCAGCAGGCCCCACCCGATACCCTGCACGGCGCCGCCGCGCATCTGCCCGTCGACCGCGGCCGGATTGATCGCGTACCCGACGTCTTGAATGACGACGTAATCGAGCAGGCGGACGTCACCGGTCTCGGCGTCGACGCGCACCTTGGCCAGGTGGGCCGCAAAGGCGGGCGAGGCTTTCGGGGATGCGATCGAACCGTTCCCGAAGACCGGCGCATACCGGGCCCCGAAGCTCATGCTCTTGCGTGCGATCTCCGCCAGCGCCAGGGTCTTGCCCGGGGTCCCCCGCACGCGAACGCTGCCGTCGACGATCTCCAGGTCATCCGGGCGGGCTTCGAACTCTGCGGCGGCAATGGCCAGGATCTGCCGGCGCGCATCCTCGGCCGCCGCTTTGACCGCGGAGCCGACCGTGTAGGTGATCTTGCTGCCGCCGGACATGCCGGCGTACGGGGCCTGGTCGGTATCGGCGGTGAGCACGGAGATGTGGTCCGGCGGTACGCCGAGCACCTCGGACGCAATCAGCGCCATCGTCGTCGCGGTGCCGGTGATGTCGACCGCGCCCATGACGATCTGGAACGTGCCGTCGGTATTCGCACGGATGCACGCCGTGGCGGATTCGACGCCTCCGGGCCAGCCGCCGACCGCCATGCCGTAGCCGATGCCCGGCCTGCGCTCGCGGTCTTTCCACTTGGGATGGTCGCGCAGCGCCTCCAGCACCTGGCGCAGACCTATCTTGGCCCACGGCCGCCCATTCGGCATCGGATCGCCCTGCCCGCTGGCGTTCTTGAGCCGAAACTCGACCGGATCGAGCCCCAGCAGCGTCGCCATCCGGTTCATCTGCGATTCGATCGCAAAGGTCCCCTGCGGCGCGCCGGGGGCGCGGTACGCTCCGTTGGGCGGCTTGTGCGTGAGGACTTCGAAAGACTGAATGTCCAGGTGCGGGACCCGGTAGTAGCCGCCCAGCAGAATCGCGGCGATCGAGGCGGGCGCGCCCGACGTGGCTCCCGAGTCAAAGATGATCCGGGCCTGCAGCGCCGTGAGCGTCCCGTCCCGCTTCACGCCCGTTTTCAACATGATCTCACACTCAGGACCCGGATTGCCCAGCAGAAAATCGTCGCGGCGTGTCAGCACCAGTTTCACGGGCCGCCGCAGCATCAGGGCGAGCGCGCCCACGAGTGGCTCGAGCAACAGGATCTTCCCGCCGAACCCCCCGCCCACGGTCATCGGCACGACCCGGACTTTCTGCTCGGAGAGTCCCAGGGACCGCGCGACGTGGGTGCGGACATAGAACTGGCCCTGCGTGGCGGTGTAGACGGTCACGGCGCCGGTGACCGGATCGACGGCTCCCACGCTGGCGTGGGGCTCGAGGTAGGACTGGTGCAGCCGCGACGTGGTGTACGTATGTTCGACGACGACGTCCGCGTCGGCGAACCCCTGGGCGATGTCGCCGCGCCTGAAGTGGTACTTCGCGGAGACATTCTTCGGCGTCTTCTCGGCCACCGTTCCGGCCGCCACGGTCGCGTGGCCCGCGGCCTCATCGTCCTCCTCATCGTCATGCGGGACGACCGGTGCATCGTCGCGCATCGCCTGATGGGGATCGAGGACCGCGGGGAGCACCTCGTACTCCACCGTCTGGGCCAGCCGCTCCGCGCCGTCATCGGCGGCGGCCGCCGACTCAGCGACCACAACGGCCACCGGTTCGCCGGTGTACCGCGTCTCGTCACCCGCCAGCAAATCGCTCGACACGCCGTCGGGGAGATCCGATTCAGTCACGACCGCGACGACGCCGGGTACGGCCCGCGCGGGGTCCGGATCCATCCGGACGATGCGCGCGTGGGGATGCGGACTGAGCACCAGGCGCGCATGCAGCGAGCCGGGAAGCAGGAGATCTTCCGTGTAGCGGGTGGCGCCGGTCACTTTCTCCAACCCTTCGATGCGCTTGACCGGCCGGCCGATGCTGCGCGTGTCGTTTTTCGTCATGCCGGCGCCCCACCACCGAAACCGATCTCGTACGTTTCGAACACCGTGTTGTACACGTCCAGGGCTGCGCGATCGGTCATCGTCGAGACGTAGTCGCAGACCACGCGGTACACGTCGGCACCGCCCAGGCGCTCCTGCACGCCGCGGGGCAGCAGCCGGGGCTCGGTGACGAACGTCTCAAAGAGGCCCCGGATCACGCGGCGCGCCTTCTGCTCCATCAACAGCTTCTCAGGATGATAGTATACGACCTCGCGCAGGTACGTTGCGAGCTGCCGCAGCTGCGTCTCCAGCAGGTCGCTGAGACGGACCAGACGGTCGGCCCGCATGGCGGCGTCGGCGGACTCGATCCCGGCCGCGCGGATCCGCGCGTCGGAGGTCTGGATAATGTCCTCGACCAGCCGGCCGATCATCCAGCGGATCGCCTCGCGGATGCGGACGTCGCCGCGCTTGCGCGACTCCAGCGGCAGATCGTACCGCGGCACTTCCCCGCGCACCTCCTCCAACGACAGCTCGAGCTGCGTGCGGGCCACGTCGTGGCGGGCCAGGACCTGATCGGCATAGCGCAGCGCCTCGACCCACAGTTCAATCCCTTTGGCGTCGAGATCGTTCAGGTCGGCCAGCCCGATATGCAGTGCGTCATCGAGATCATGCGTGCTGTAGGCGACCATGTCCGCGAGGTCGACGACCTGTCCTTCCAGCGAGGCGTGCGGCAGGCCGGTGAACTCCGGTGGGACTTCCGGGGCGTCGTAGATGGTGGCATGGGTGGCGATGCCCTGGCGGACATGCCACGAGAGGTTCAACCCGGGATACCCCGCGTAGCGCGTCTCCAGATCGTCGACCACCCGCAGTGACTGCACATTGTGCTCGAATCCGCCGTGGCCGTCCATCAGGATGTGGAGTTCCTGTTCGCCGGCGTGCCCGAACGGCGGATGGCCCAGGTCGTGGGCCAGCGCCACCGCCTCTACGAGATCGGCGTTCAACCCCAGCGCCGCGGCGATGCTGCGCGCGATCTGGCTGACCTCCAGCGTGTGGGTGAGCCGGGTGCGGTAGAGGTCGCCCTCGGTGACGACGAACACCTGGGTCTTGTGCTGGAGCCGCCGGAACGCCGTGGAGTGCAGGATGCGGTCGCGATCCCGCTGGAATTCGGTGCGGTGGCGGTCGGGACGCTCATGGTACCGTCTGCGGGTGGCCGCGCTGTACACGGCGTATGGTGCAAGCGTAGTCGCCTCCAGCGCGTCGCGTTCCCCTCGCGTGAGGATCATGCGGCTCCACTTCCCGCAGGCGTTTCGCTTCTCCTGTGGCTGCCCTGGGACAGGAGTCTGGGGCACGCATGCTATACTAAGTATCGTCAAGCACAGTTTTCATCGCATGCGCCGCAACCAGAACTACACCGAACTCGAAATCCGGCTCTTCGAAGAGACGGGGCAACTCCCCGTGCGCGGGCGGTCCACGAAATCCGTGGTCGCCTCACTGCTCCGCGGGGTACCGTCGCACGGTCCATGGTTGCGCCAGGTCGCGCGGTGGGTGGAGTCGCTCGCCGAGGACGGGTGGCGGTACCGCGGGTATACCGGACAGGCGCTGGTGTTCCGGGCCAACCGGACGCTGGAACCGGATGAGGCCGAACAGTACGTACAGAAGCGGTTCGGCCGCGACGCCCTCGAGCGGGTCAGCCTGCGGATGGACACCAATCACAAGGAAGACGTCAAACCACCGCGCCTGCCCAAGGCCGATGACGAATTGACGCGGGAACTGCGCCGGCTCATCGGCCCCGAGCACCAGGCGGAACTCTACCTGGGCCACCCCACCGACGAGCTGAGCGAACTGCTGCTGGATATGAGTTTCCTCGCGCAGGAAGCCCTGGAAGACAGCGAGGTCGCCGGGCTGATCGAGCGGCTGCAGCAGGAACACGAAGGCGACATGCAGTACCGCGACCTGCACTCGCGGTACCTGACCCTGATGGAGCGCACCGGTCCCGGCGACCCGGCGTCGGAGGAAGCCTACTGGGACCTGTTCTCCTACATGTCCCGCAAACTATCGGCGCTGGTCCCGATCCTGCGCGGCTTCCTGGAACGACGGGGGTTCTCGGATCTCTGCGAACACGAGGCCACCGCCTTCCTCACCGCGGCACTGTCGCAGTCGCTGTCGATCATCGAAGACCAGGACAACGACTAAAACGAATCTACCCGATCTTCCCAATCCACACCATCATACGTACGTAGCGAGATCCTGCAGTTGATTCAGTCATTCGGATCGATTGAGTAGATCGGGTAGATTGGGTAGATCGGGAAGATTATTCCTTCGGTAGGAACGTCTCCAGAATTTCCCCGACGATCACCTGCAGCGCGGCCGCCACGGGCACGGACAGCAGCACGCCCACGACACCCATCAACTTCGCGCCGATCACCACGGCGATGATTGTGAGCAGCGGCGAGAGCCCGACCGTGTGCCGCATCACACGCGGCACCAGGAAGTTATTCTCAGCCTGCTGGATGAAGGCGTACCACCCAACCGTGAACAGGAACCGCCACCAGCCCTGGAACACGCCGATGAACAACGCCGGGATGGCCCCGATGATTGGTCCGATGATCGGAATGAGTTCCGTCACGCCGGCGACGATGCCCAGCAGGAACGGGTAGGGCATGCCGATGGCCCACATGCCGAGGCCCGCCGCCAGTCCGACGATCAGTCCAAGCAGCAACTGACCCTGCAGCCAGCCGCTGAACTTCGTCCCGACATCGTCCAGGACCCGCTCGAACTGCACGCGGCGGGGGCCGGGCAGCCGGGTGAGGATGCCTTCACGAAGGGCACGACCTTCCAGCAGCATGTAGAACGTCAACACGAGCACAGTGAGGATCGTGATGATCCCGCCCACGAATCGAAATGCCACGCCCGCCGCGGGGGCGAAGTACGCCGTGGCGCGGCTGGCTTCTTGCGGCAGGCGCCGTACGATGTCGGAGAGATCAGGCAGCCAGGGGTAGCGGGCCTGGTAGTCCTTGAGCAGCAGTTCCAACTTCCGCAGATTCTCGGGCAGATTCTCGACGAACCCCTGGGCCTCGATCACAACCGGCGTGATGACGATGCCGGCCAGGCCGACGAACGCGACGAGTAGCGCCAGGTACACGACCAGGATCGCGGCTCCGCGCGACAGCCGGATGCGCCGCCGCGTCCAGGTCCGCTCCTGCAGCTCCGTGACGATCGGCGAAATCCCCGTCGCCAGAATCGCCGAGATTAGCACGATGATCAGAATCTCGAGAATGGAGACGAGCAGCCAGGCCACGCCGAGGACGGCCAGCACGGTGAGGACGACAAGCGCCGTACGCAGGATCAAGGTGGAGTTTGGCGACATGCTGGCTACAATTTCGGGGGGGCCCGGCCGATTCCATCTTGGAACGAGGATGCTAGAATAGAGAAGCTTCGCTCCGCGGTAGCTCAACGGTAGAGCGTCCGGCTGTTAACCGGAGGGTTGTAGGTTCGAATCCTACCCGCGGAGCCACTTAGAACGGGGCCCCGTTTTCGACAGTGCCGCAAACGCTGGTTTCAGGTTCAGATGCGCCTTT
>DATDQT010000154.1:0-23148 GCA_035292085.1 bacterium | reverse complement strand
CCAGTAATGTGTCCCGCGCTTCCACCAGCGGTTGATCCCCGTTGTGAAGAGTTCAAACGCCTTCCGAGCGTCAAGGGGAACCTCGACGGTATGTGATGTCTGGAGCGCTGCCTGACTCATCGCGTCATCCTTCGTCGATGTCGTGCCTTACGAGCCGGCAATTTCCGCATCCGAGCTGCGTCCTCGCGTGCGACCTCTGCGAACGCATTCAATTGATGCTCCCAGAATGCGTGGACTTCGTCCGTCCACCGGCGTACCTGGTCGAGGGCGTGCGGTTGGATGCGGTACATGCGCATCCGGCCGTCCTGGGGAATGCGAAATTCCTCGACGACGCCCTTCGCCCGGAGCAGCCGGAGGTGGCGGCTGACGGCCGGCTTCGTGATGCGAAAGAGCCCGGCCAACTCGCCGGCCGGCCGGGGTCGTGCCGCCAGCGTGACCACGATGCGCCGCCGGGTCCGGTCGCCGAGCACGTCCAGCGGCGCGGCGTCGGCAATTTGATTAACCATATTGTTAACTAAATATCAGACGGGGAGATCTTTGTCAAGAGGCAAGGACTCGGCGATCCCGTCGATAACTCAGGAGCCATGAGGGGCAGGTTCATTCGGCTGTGGGTGACAGTGCTGACGGGCGTGCTGGTGGGGCTCGTGTCCACGTGGGTTCCGGCACAGACTCCGGCGGCCGGTCCTGTGTTGTCCTGGCGCATGGAGGACCGGTTCGGGACGAGCCGGGCGGATTTTGCTCCTGTGCCGGTGGTCACGCCCACCGCCGCGTACATCCACTCACCGCAGCGACTGGTGCAGTTCGATGCCTGCCCAACTCCATCTGGACCGCCTCCGCCCACGGCTGTGTACGCGTGGCGCATTGACGGTCTTCCGCCGGTGCAAGCGGGATGCCGATATGATTACACGTTTTCCACGTTGGGCCGGCATCGCGTGGAGCTCACGGTCACGGCCGCGGACGCCGCCGCGGTGACCGTGCAGACGATCGACCTCACGGATTACCTGATTGTGTCCCTCGGCGATTCGTATGCCTCAGGGGAGGGCGTCCCCGACGTGGAAGGCGAGTATGCGGTCCGTTTCCCGCCATGCCGTCAGGCCGGGGCATTCAGCGTCCGGCAGCCCTGCGTGGAGCGCGTCGTCCGGCCGGCGCAGTGGTCCGATGCAGTGTGCCACCGTTCATCCTGGGCCGGCCCGGCGCAAGCCGCCCTGGCCATCGAGCGGGCCGATCCTCATTCGACCGTGACGTTTGTATCGCTGGCCTGCAGCGGTGCCAGCATCGATAAAGGATTGCTGGGAGGACACCGCGGCCAGGCGCCTCAAGTAGACGAGTTGGCTCGACTGCTCTGCAACCGAACGGCTGGATGCTCCAGGCCTGAACAGCAGCGGCAGGTCGATGCCCTCCTGATCAGTATCGGCGGCAACGATCTGATGTTCTCTGAGATCATCACCTACTGCGCCACGAGCATCTTCGGATGCACCGGGCTCCACATGACGGCCCAGTCGCCCGTGACACAAGCGCAGCAGGCGCTGGCCACGATTGGCTCCAAGTACGTCACCCTGTTTCGGGCCATCCATGCAACGCTGAACATGAGGGCCGTCTATCTGACCGAGAACGCCGATGCCACTGTCGGAGATGACGGCCAGTACTGCAGTATCGGAGGATTCCCGTACGGGTTGCGGATTTCAAGCGGTGATGTGGCGTGGCTGCAGCAGAACTTGATGCTCAGGCTCAACACCACCGAGGGCACCGTGGCGCGCACGCTGGGCTGGGTGTTTATCGACGGGATCGCCGATCAGTTCCACGGCCACGGCTACTGCGCGTCTGACCCGTGGTTCGTCACCTATCCGGAATCGTGGCGTCGGCAGGGCGACGACGAGGGCACGATGCACCCGAACCAGCGCGGGCACCGAGTGTACGCTGCACGGATTACGGATGTCGTCGGTCCGGCGCTCCGTCGGTAGGATCGCGGAGAGGGCACAGGCGGAGTCACGGCTCGGTGAGGGCGGTGACTTCCGCGACGTCTTCCGCCGTCATGGTCCACGCCGCCGCCGCGACATTGGTTTCGACCTGCTCGGGTCTCGTCACACCGGTGATGACCGACGACACGGCCGGCTGCGCCAGCAGCCAGGCGATCGCGACGTCGGTCAGGGTGTGCTCGCGCTTCCGCGCCCAGTCTTCCAGTTTGCGGACGATCGCGAAGTTCCTCGGCGTCCCGAAGACCCGGAAGAATCGCTCATTGTTGTAGCCGCGCGTGCCCTCCGGGGCGGGTTCGCCTTCCCGATACTTACCCGTCAGTATCCCGGCGGCGAGCGGGAAATAGGGAATGAGCCCCACGCCGAACGCGCGGCAGGCCGGAAGGAGTTCGCGTTCCACCTCCCTGGACAGCAGGGAGTAGCGGGACTGGTTGGTCACGAACGGCGCCCAGCCGCGCCGGTCGGCCAGCCACAAGCCCCAGACCATCTGCCAGGCCGAGAAGTTGCTGCAACCGACGTACCGGATTTTCCCGGCGCGGACGAGATCGTCCAGTGCGCGCAGGGTTTCCTCCAGGGGCGTTTCAGCATCCCAGGCATGGAGCTGCAGCAGGTCGATGTAGTCGGTATGCAACCGGTCTAGGCTCGCGTCCACGCCTGCGATGATGTGGGCGCGAGAGGATCCGCGCTCATTGGGGCCGGATCCCATTGGCCCGTGCACCTTCGTTGCGATGACGGCCTGATCGCGCTTCCCCGCCAGAGCGGCCCCCAGGTAGGTTTCGGACACGCCCTGACTGTACACGTCGGCGGTATCGTAGAAGTTGACCCCCAGGTCCAGGGCGGCCGCTACGATCCCGGCGGTCTCCGCGGCGTCAACGGCCCGCCCGAACGTGTTGCCGCCCAATCCCAACTGCGAGACCTTCAGACCCGAAGCCCCAAGCCGGCGATGCTCCACGTCGGGATCCCCCCCGACCACAGATTTCCGTTCTCTGGGGGTAAACGCCTCCGACATTCTATCTGTCTGAGGGGTGACATCGCAGAAAGGGGTGGCAGGCAGTGCACAGATTCAGAAACCGGATAGGTGCGGGCCTGGCCGTGGCCGTCGTGGCTGGGCTCGTGGTCGCGGGCGCGGCGTTCGCGCAGCCGGTACCGCCGAGCCCGCAACCGCGAGGCGCGCAGGCGTGCCAGGGCGTGCTGTCGAGTCAGGCGGAGGCGGTCGTCGCCAAGTACCGGGAACGGGCCCAGGCGGCCCGCGACAACCTGATGAAGGAAGAGCGGGCCCTGCTTACCTTGTTGGTCGCAGACAATTCGACTCGTCCCGCGGTGGAGGCCCAGACCGTTAAGGCCAACGATGCCCGCGTGGCGTTCACGAAGGTCCGCCTTGACCTGCTGTGGGAGTTGCGCTCGGTGATCCCGGCACAGAATCGTGCGCAGGCGTTTCGCTGCGCCGAGTTCTCTCTGGTACGCCGCCGGTAGCCCCCTCCGGCGGGTAGCGCAACACAGATCGGGCCGGAGCCTCCGGCCCGATTTGGTTTGTGGGAAAATGAACAGTGAAACGTCAAAGGAGGTGCTCGTATGCAGCATCCACCACCGCCCCAACCGCCGATCCCGCCCGGTCCGCCGCCGATGCCGCCCGAGCCCCCCGAACCGCCGAAACCTCCTGCCCCGCGTCCGGCGCGGGAGTCACTGTAGAAACGACCAGGCCCCCCGGGTACCCGGGGAGCCTGGTATCAGGGCGCGAGCCTACTCAGGGTGCGAGCCTACCTGGGATTGATCTGTGAAATCTTGGTCCCTTCCAACGTCAGGTTGTACATCAACCCGCGCTGCCCAATCACAAAGGCCACGATCGGTTGATTCAACTTCGTCGTGTCGATGGACGCGCTGGCGCCCAGGTCGACGACGACAATCGAACCGTCCACGCCCACCTGCCAGCCGGACTTCGCGCGGAACGCATCGAGCGCGCGCTGCTGCAGGAAGACGATGATCACGTCTTTCCGCTGCACGCCGAACTGGAGTCCGATCGATGCCGAGGCGATGCTGTAGTAGGCGACGGTCCGTCCGCCGATCCGCAGCGCCCCTTCGCCGTACTCACCGCCGACGCCGGCGCCGGCCTTGATCACGCCTGAAAACACCAGTACGCCGGGCGCGGTATTGAGGAGGCCCTGCGCCCCGCGGACCTGCGTGGTGAACCGCGACAGCGCGGCGTTGACCCCCGCCTCGATCTCAGCCTTCGTCCTGGCGTACGCCACCCCCGGCAGCACCAGGGTGGCGGCGAGCACGAGACAGATGAGCCAAACCACATGCTTGCCGGATCTGCGAGTTCTCATCGCTGAGTGATCTCCTTTCGCGACGATCCTCGAGGGGATATTTACCCCCTTGCCATTGGCCCCCCGAGAACGAGGAGTAACGATCACTCAACTTGGCTGGGACAGGGACAGCTACCTTCAGGTCGACGCCGGGAAAATCCGGTATGCTACTACCATCTGCGAGGGGAGCGGACACATCTGATGGACACGCTTGTCGCCCAGAAGTGCACCGCCTGCCGGGAAGGTGAACCGACGGTCACCGATGCCGAGATGGCCCACCTGCAGCCCCAGGTGCCGGACTGGAAGGTCGTGGAGCGCGACGGCATCAAACGGCTGGAGCGGGTGTTCAAGTTCAAGGATTTCGCACACGCGCTGGACTTCACCAACAAGGTCGGTGCGGCGGCAGAGGAAGAAGGCCACCATCCCGCCCTGTTGACCGAGTGGGGGAAGGTGACGGTGACCTGGTGGACGCACAAGATCCGGGGCCTCCATCGCAACGACTTCATCATGGCCGCCAAGACCGACCGCCTCTACGCCTCGTAAGACGGGAATCCACGACCGCCCACCGAAGAAACGGGACAGTTCCGCAGTCCGGGGGATCTGATGAGACGGTGGGTCGAACTCATCCTCGATATCGCCCTGGTGATTGCCGCCGTCGCGACCATTCCTCTGGCGATCGCGCAGACCACCGACGGTGCGGACCCCTGGCTGATTGCCGCCGACTGGGCGGTGTGGGCGGTCTTCGTCGTTCAGTTCACGGTCATGCTCGTGCTGGCGAAAGACCGCCTCGCCTATGTCCGGGCCAACTGGCTCGGTCCGGTCGTCATCTTCCTTACCTTCCCCCTCCTGCCGCACGTGTTGAAACTGATGCGGCTGGCGGCGTTCACGCGGATGCTGCGGCTGCTGCAGCTTCCGGCCACGGCGACGCGGGGGGCACGGGCGCTGCGAAACTCGCTGATCCGTCCGGGCGTGATCGGCATCATGGTGGTCGCGATCTTCCTCGTGGTCGTCGGCGGCGGGTTGCTCGCCGCCCTGGAGCCCGAAACCGTGCGGGGAGGATTCTGGAGCGGCCTGTGGTGGGCGATGGAGACGGTGACGACGGTCGGCTACGGCGACATCGTGCCCACGACGCCCGTCGGCCGGCTGGTGGCCGTGGCCGTCATGCTCGCCGGGATCGGGGTCGTGGCCACGCTGGCGGCGGCCATCGCCTCGTACTTCCTCGGACAGGGCCACGATCTGGGATCGCTGTCGGAGCGCCTCAGCCGGATTGAGCGCAAGATTGATGAGCTTGCCGAGGGCGAACGCCGGTCCGTTGGAGGCCGCGGGTGAGCGGCCGCGTCGTCATCGTCACCGGGGCGTCCAGCGGGATCGGCGAAGCCACGGCCCGCGCGTTCGGCCGGGCCGGCGACATGGTGGTGCTGGTGGCGCGGCGGGCCGCGCTGCTGGAACGGCTGGCCGGTGAACTGCCCGACAGCCTGGTCATCCCTGCCGACTTGACCCAGGTGGACGATCTCGCCCGCGTCGTCGACCGGACCCGGTCGCACTTTGGGGTCGTCGATGTGCTCGTCAACAACGCGGGGGCCGGGCGCTATGACTGGCTGGAACACCTGTCCGAAGACGACATCCGCTCGCAGATCCGCATCAACCTCACCGCGCCGATCCTGCTGACGCGCGCGGTGCTGCCGATGATGCTGCGGCGCCGCCGCGGGGTCATCATCAACATCGGCTCGGTCGCCGGGCGCATCGGGGCCCCCACGCTGTCGATCTACAACGCGACGAAGTTCGGCCTCGATGGGTTCACAGAAGCCCTGCGCCGCGAGGTGGGCCCGCTGGGCATCCACGTCTGCATCATTTACCCGGGTCCGGTGGCAGGAACGGAATTCGGCCAGGAAGCCCGTCGGGTCAGCGTGGGAGTGAAGACGCCGTCGGTCCTGCGGCGGAGCGCCGATCAGGTCGCGGTGGCGATCGTGGACCTCGCCGACCGCCCCCGGCCGCGCCGGGTGCTGCCGGGGATCTACGGTGCCGCGGTCGCCGTCAACGCGCTGGTGCCTTCCATGGTTGACGCCGTCGTGGCCCGGGCGACGCGTCGGGCGCAGCAGACCCGGCGCCCGGCGGCGACATAACCGCGGTCCAGGCGTTCACCAGTCCACCGACCACCTGATCCACATCGCCCTCGCTGTGCGCCGCCGTGGTCGTGATGCGCAGCCGGCTCGTCTTGGGCGGGACCGCCGGCGAGACGACGGGCGACGCGAAGATGCCGGCATCGAACAGCAGCTGCGTCATCTTCAACGCCGCCTCATCGCTGCCGGTCATGACGGGGACGATCGGCGTCGGGTCGTCGCGGACCTCAATGCCTCCCCTGCGCAGGCCCGCCCGCAGTTGCTGGGCGCGCGCCCGCAGCCGGGCGACCCGTTGCGGCTCGGCCTCGAGCAGATCGATCGCGGCCAGCGCCGCCGCGGTGCTCGCCGGGGGGAGCGCCGCCGAGAACACGAAGGCCCGGGAGACGTGTTTGAGGTAGGCGATCAGGTCGGTGGCGCCCGCGATGAAGCCGCCCACCGATGGGATGGCTTTGGACAGCGAGCTCATTTTGATGGGGATGGACTCGTGCAGTCCGAAGTGCGACTCGATCCCCCGGCCGTCCGCGCCCAGCACGCCGAACGAGTGTGACTCATCGACCATGAGCCAGGCCTGGTGCTTGCGGCACACTTCGACCACCGCCGGCAAGTCGATCAGGTCTCCGTCCATGGAGAAGACGGCGTCGACGACGACCAGCCTTCCCGCGCGCTCGGGGACGGCGGACAGCGCCCGGTCCATCGCCGCCACGTCGTTGTGCGGGACGCGCACGAACTCGGCGCCGGACAGCCGGCAGCCGTCGACGATGCTCGCGTGGTTAAGTTTGTCGCAGACCACGACATCGCCCCGGCCGATCAGCGAGGAAATCGCCGCCACGTTGGTCACGAACCCGCTGTTGTAGACGACCGCCGCCTCGGCGCCAACGAACGAGGCGATGCGCCGTTCCAGGCGGTCGTGCAGGTCGGTGTTGCCGGCGAGGAGCCGCACGCCGTGGGTGCCGCTGCCGTAATGGGCCAGGGCCTCCCGCGCGGCGGCTTCGATCGCGGGGTGACCCAGCAAGCCCAGGTAGGAGTACGAGGATGCCAGCAGCATGCGGCGGCCGCCGATCGTTACCGACGAGCCGTGGATTGCTTCGACGGGTTCGAGGTAGAAGTAGAGATTCTCGGCCTTGACCCGCCGGGCTCGTTCGGCGACCTCCTGGATGCGCCGGGCGATGGGATCCATTTGGTGTGGGGCTTCGGGAGGATGGCGGCTATTCCTGTGGTAAACAGCGGGCATGTTCCTCGTCGTCCTGGCCATCGCGCCGGTGGCGTTCTGGCTCTGGTACTTTCAGATGCGCGACCGGCTGCGGCCGGAGCCCGGCGGGCTCATCGTGCGGGTGTTCGTGCTCGGCGGTATCGCGGCCATCCCCGCGGCGTTCGTCGAGTTCGCGACCGTCGCCGCCGCCGGCCTGACCTTTGGGCGGCAGTCCGCGGCCGACGCCGTCGCCACGGCCTTCATCGTCGGCGTGATCGAGGAATCGCTCAAGTTTATCGTGGTCCTGGTCGGCGTCTACCGGCATCGCGAGTTCAACGAGGTCATGGACGGGATCGTCTATGCGGTGGCGGCGTCGCTGGGGTTTGCGGCCGTCGAGAACCTGTTCTACGTCCTGCAGGGGGGCGTGTCGGTCGGGCTGCTGCGTGCGTTTCTGTCGATCCCCGGCCATGCGTTCTTCGGGGCGATCATGGGGTATTACATCGGGCTGGCGAAATTTGCCGGGTCGCGCCAGCGCCTGCTGCTGACCGCCGCGCTGGTGCTGGCGACGCTCGCGCACGCGGCCTACGACGCGGTGCTCTTCCTCGGGGACTGGATAGGGTTCCTGGTGGTGCCGGTCGTGCTGGTCTTGTGGCGGCGCGCGGTGATCAACGCGCGACACGCGCACGCCTTAGACAACGTCCGCGCTGACGGGGAGCGCAAGGGTTAAGGGTTCGGCGGGTTGATGTCCGGTTTGCACTGCGGCAGGAGCTCACGCAGTTTCGCGTGCCAACCCTGCGCCAGCGCCGCCACCGTGGTCCCGTTCGCTCTCGCGTCCTCCTGCTGGACGGTAACGATGAGGGTGCCCCCGGCGTAAATGGACCACGTCCCGCCGGTTTGGCGCAGCGTGACCTTGTCGGCGGTGATCCGTTCCCGGGACCAGGCCAGGACGATGCGCCGGTAGACGTCGGCGACGCGATCCTGGACGCTCATCCCCGGCGCTGGGACCCGGATCCGCAGCGCCACCTGATTGCAGACGATGATCGCGTTGGTCGTAGATCCGCCGGGCTGTTCCTGCGCGGGTGCGATACCCGTCCAGCCCAGCACGACCAGCAGTACGGCGAGGATGACGGCGCGCATGAGATCCTCCTTGGCAAAGAGGTGATTGCGCAACTACTTCGTCCGGGGCATTTCCCTTCTCCTGTCTGCCGCGTCCTGAGATATGGTGGACGCCGCGGGAAAAATGAGAGGATAAGGCTCTCCACCGGGGAAACCCGACGGAGAGAACAGCAAGGAAGGCAGGGGAGCGATCTCGATGGCTACGGGGACAGTGAAGTGGTTCAACGCCGAGAAGGGGTACGGCTTCATCACTCCCGACGACGGCGGCAGGGACCTGTTCGTGCACTATACGGGCATCGAAGGGACGGGGTACCGGTCACTCACGGAAGGACAGAAGGTGGAGTACGAGGCCACGCAGGGACAAAAAGGCCCCCAGGCCACCAACGTCCGCGTCGTCGGTTAGACACCTCGCGTTTTCGACTATCCCGGTAGGCGAAGGCTGAGCGCGTGCCTTAGGCGAACCGGTTCGTCACTTTCTTACGTAAGCTCAGCGGCAAATATCACTCAGAGTTAAGATTTCGCCTTCAATCGAAGGACTCGTGTTAACCCATGTCGAATAGAGAGAGCCGGGAGGGCAGGGAGGCCCTGCCATGAGGAAGATTGTCGTGTGTCTGCTTGCTGCTGCGGTCCTGCTGCTGGCACCGGAGATCACCCTGGCGGCCGGAAAGGCCGGCCACGGCGGGGGCGAGCTCCTCAAAGCGCCCGCCGGCCACGGGGGTGGGGAGCTGCTGTAGACGCTGTCGATCGGCTCGATCCGCGCATCGAAGGTGCCCGCGCCGGATGCGGCGCGGGCACCTTGGAGGGACCGATGTGACATTGGGGGAGCAGGTCAGAGCCGCGCGCCGTGCCCGCGGGTGGACGCAGCGCGAGTTGAGCGGCGGCACGGTGTCTGAGAGCTTCATCAGCATGGTCGAGCACGACAAAGTGCGGCCGTCGCTGGAGACCCTCGAGGTCCTGGCGCGCCGGCTGGACGTACCGATGGCCAGGCTCGTCGGCGACATCCAGCCCTCGCGCCGGTCGACGGAGTTGGAACTCCGCCGCTACGAAGCGGTGCTCCGCCAGCACAAGTTCACCGAGGCGCTGGAAGGATTCTCGCGTCTGGCGCCGCTGGTCGAACGGGCCGGGGACGCGGCCGTCCGCGTCCGGTGCCACCTGGGCCTGGGACAGGCGCTGGCCGGCACACGCCAGTTTGACCTGGCCGAGGTGCACCTCCGGCAGGCGCACGACGAGGCACGCCGGACCGGCGACGACGGCCTGGTGGGCGCCGCGGCCAACGCGTGGGGGTTCCTGTGCTACCGGGCGCGGAAGTTCACCCTCGCGCGGGAGGTCCTGGAAGAGGCGGCATCGCGGCTGGATGGCGCCGTCGAGCACGCCGACCTGCGCGGGAAGATCCTCGCCAACCTCGGCCGCGTCTATGTCGAGCTCGGGCTGCCCGCGCAGGCCATGCGCATGTACCATGACGCCGGTGCCCTGTTGGGCGCGTCGGCGGATCCGGCCCACCGGGCCCTGTTGCACTTCAACATGGGGGTCGCGTGCGAGCAGCAGCAGGCCGTCGAGGAGGCCCAGTGGCACTTCGATCAGGCGCTGGAGTTGTTCCGCCTGCAGGAAAACCTGAACCTGCTGTCGGTGGTCCAACGCAGCATTGGCATGCTCCGGCTCCAGCAGGGCGCCGTGTCCGAGGCCGTCGAGGCGCTGGAGCAGAGTCTGCACGTCGCCCGCCAGGTCGGCGACGATGAAGGGATGGCACAGTCGATGGTCGAGCTCGCGCGGGCACGCGTGAGGGCGGGAGCCCTCGGCGAGGGTCGGCGCCTGGCCGGCGAAGCGGCCAAAGTGGCCGCGCGCATCGCCGACCCGGTGGAAGCGGCGCGCGCGGACATGGTGCTGGCCGAAGCCGATGCGGCCGAGGGGAATCTCAGCGACGCCCGGGCGCGGCTGCGCCGTGTGATCGCTGAATGTGAGCGGTTGGAGGCGACTGCCGACCTCAGTCGGGCCCATCGCATGCTGGGCGAACTGCTGCTCAACGCGGGCCGGCGCGGCGAGGCGGCCCCCCACCTGGCGCGCGCATTGAGCCTGGCCGATCCGAGACGATGATCGCCCGCCGGCCGCGGCTGCGGCTGAGCCCTCGTGAGCGTGAAATCGCCGCCCTGGTGGCCGCCGGCCATCCGTCGAAGACGATCGCGGCGATGCTGGGCATCAGCGTGTGGACGGTGATGACCCACCTGCGGCGAGTCTATGCGCGATTCGGGGTGCAGTCGCGCGCGGCGATGGTGGCGACGCTGGCCGCGGGCGGGCTGCTCGACCTCACCGGCGTGTCCGGCTCCCTCCGGCAGGTATCTGATAGGATGAAACCGTGGATGCCGTCGCCGCGCTCCAACGGTTCTTCACGAAGGAAGAAGACGTAGCGGCCGTCTACCTCTACGGATCCTTCGCGTCGTCTGAGACGTTCTCCGATACCGATCTCGAAATTGCGATCCTGTTCTCCGACCGGCTGACCGAAGACGACATCGGGCAGTTCCTCGAGCGGCTCCCCGCGTCGAACCCGCTGGGAGACAGCCCGGGGATCTTGATGCCCTCGTCGTTGAACACGCACATCCTCCCCGTCATCTACGAGACCCTCGAGGCCGGCACCGTGATCACCGACAACGATCCGCCCGCGCGCGCGGCGTTTGCCGCAGGCGCCGCTGCACGCCTGGAGGACGAGCGCGCCGCGCTGCTGGGGGAGGCCAAAGAGGCGATCATGCAGGCCCGGACGCTGGGGATGATCGTGGTCCCTTCAGACGGCATCGTCCTGCCCCAGCCGCCGCGCCCGCTCGACCCGATCCGCATCGGCTGGCGCCTGGCGCGCATCCTGGCGTCGGCGGCGGTGATCGATTCGCTGACGCGATCCGGAGAGAGCCCGGACCACAATCCGGAACTGCTGGGCCAACTGGTCGGATGGTTCAGCAACGCCGTCGGCGCCGCGACGGGGATCGCCAAAGCGGCGCTCACGATGTTCGAAATGCCCCGGCCGCCGCGGCGGTGGCAGGTTTTCATCCCGCTGGCCGACGCGGGGTTGGTCCCGATGGAACTGGCGCTGCAGATGGCGGCGCACGTCGAAGCCCGCTGGCAGCTCATCACCGGCAGCGGGATGACCTCACCGGAACGAATGGTCGCGACGATCCGGGCCTCGCTGACGCCCGTGATCGCTTTCGCCCGGCTGGCCGCCTGGTACACGCACCTGCCCGGCGGCAGGCCCGACCAGCACGTGCACTAACGCGATTCGCGAGGAGGAACGGCGCGTGAGCAAGGACCTCACGATAGACGTGCAGCCGACCCCCAACGTCAATGCGCTGAAATTCCTGACGAACCGGCGCCTGACGGAAGGCCGCAGCCAGACGTTCCGGTCGGAGGCCGACGCCGGTGCCGCGCCGCTGGCGGCGGCGCTGCTGCGGATCCCGGGCGTGGTGCAGGTGTTCTTCCTCAACGACTTCATCACCATCACCCGCGACCCCGCAACAGACTGGATGGCGATCGCCGAGGAAGCCGAGCGGCGCATTCGGGAACACCTATAGCAGCAGGGCGGGGTTCTCCAGCAGACGCGTGACCTCGCCGAGGAAGCGGGCGGCTTCCGCACCGTCGCTGACGCGGTGGTCGGCCGACACCGTGAGCTTCATCGTCGTCCCGATCGCCAGCTGCCCGTTCCGCACGACGGGACGCGGCTGGGCGCTGCCGACGGCCAGGATGGCCGCGTGCGGCGGGTTGATGATCGCCACGAAACTCTCCACGTCGAACATGCCCAGATTGCTGATCGTGAAGGTGCCGCCGTCGTAGTCCTCGGGACGCAGGCGCCCCGATCGCGCGCGCTCCCCCAGCGATTTCGCGGCGGCGGCGATCTCGGCTAATCCCGTGCGGTCGACGTCGTGGAGCACGGGCGCGATCAGTCCTTCTGGCAGTGCGATCGCAATGGCCAGGTTGATGCGCCGGTAGCGGCGGATCTGCCCGTGGATGATCGCGGCATTGAGGTTGGGAAACGCGCGGAGCGCCAGGGCTGTCGCGCGCAGGACGAGATCGTTGACCGAGATCTTGTGCGGCTCGTCTGCGGCGGTGTTGAGCTGTGTGCGCACCCGCAGCGCCTCGTCCATCGCGACGTCGACCGTCACATAGAAGTGCGGCGCCTGCTGCTTGCTGTCGGTCATGCGTTTCCCGATGGTCTGCCGGATGCGGGTCAGCGGGTGGTCTTCGTACTCGGCGCCGGCGGCAGCCGCGGCGGGTGTCGACGGCGCGGCTGCGATGACGGCCTCCACGTCTTCTTTGGTAATCCGGCCCTCCGGCCCGGTCCCGCGGACGGCCGACAAATCGACCTGATGCTCCGCGGCAAGTTTGCGCGCCACCGGTGACACCTTGACGCGCCCGTCGGGTGTCGTGTCCGCCGGTGCGGCGGAGGCAGCGGATGCTGCGGATTTGGCAGGTGTGGTGGGTGCAGGTGACTGCTGAGGTTCGGCCCTCGCCGCCTGGGGGCGGGGGCGGGCCTCGACCTTCTGGCCCGGCTCGCCGATGACCGCGATCGTGGCCCCGACCGCGGCGGTCTCACCCTCGCCGACGACAATCTCCAGCAGCACGCCGGTGTCTTCCGCTTCGAGGTCGACGTTGACTTTGTCGGTTTCGATTTCCGCGATCGGGTCCCCTCGGGTGACCTGATCCCCGGGGCGCTTCATCCAGCGCAGCACCTTGCCCTCGGTCATCGCGTCGCCCATCTTGGGCATGATGACGTCCACAGTCGAGCCTCCCGGACCCTCAGGCCTTGTACAATACCTTCTTCACGGCGTCCACGATGTCGCGCTCATGCGGGGTGGCGAGCAGTTCCAGATTCCGCGCGTACGGCATCGGAACATCTGCGCCACCGACCCGCGCGATGGGAGCGTCGAGCTGGTCAAAGGCGTTCTCATAGATCACGGCGGCGATCTCGGCCCCCGCGCCGAACGGTTTCCACTGTTCCTGCACGACGACCGCCCGGTGGGTCTTGGTCACCGACGCCACGATCGCGTCGGTGTCGAGCGGACGGAGCGAGCGCAGGTTGATGACCTCGGCGTCGATTCCCTCCTCGGCGAGCTGCCGGGAGGCGGCCAGTGCCAGGGTGAGCATCCGGCTGTAGGCGACGATCGTGACGTCCGTGCCCGTCCGCGCGACGTCGGCCCGTCCGAACGGCAGGGCAACGTCGCTGTCGGGGACCTCCCCTTTCATGCCGTAGAGCGCGGCGTTTTCCAGGAAGATGACCGGATCGCGGCCGCGGATGGCCGCGCGCAGCAGCCCCTTCGCGTCGGCGGGGGTGGCCGGGGCCACCACGTACAGCCCCGGGAAGTGCGCGTAGGTCGCTTCCAGACTCTGGGAGTGCTGGGCGGACAACTGCACGCCGGCCCCGTTGGGGCCGCGGATGACCAGCGGGACATTGATCTGTCCGCCGGAGAAGTACCGCAGTTTCGCCGCGTTCTGGACGATCTGGTCCATCGCCAGCAGCGAGAAGTTCCAGGTCATGACCTCGACGACCGGGCGCAGGCCCAGCATCGCCATGCCGACGGCCGCGCCGACGAAGCCGAGTTCGCTGATCGGGGTGTCGATGACGCGGCGCGAGCCGAACCGCTCGAACAGGCCCGCCGTCACGCGGAACGTGCCTTCGTAGATGCCGATGTCCTCACCCAGCAGCAGCACGGCGGGATCCCGGTCCATTTCCTCGATGAGGGTGGACCGCAGCGCATCCCGGTACGTCATCTCCGGCATCGTCAGTCGGGGGGTCCGTAGACGTCGGTGTAGAGTTCGGACGGCTCGGGCGGCGGACTCTCGTCGGCGAAGCGGACCGCGTCCGCGGCGGCGGCGGTCGCCTCACGGTGAAAGCGCTCCACGGCCGCGTCGTCGAGCAGCCCCGCTTCGCGCAACCTGGTTTCGAGAATCGCGATCGGATCGCGGGTCCGCATCCGCTCGACCTCGTCTTTGGTGCGGTACGGCTGGAACAGGTCGGCGGCGCCGTGACCGGCATAACGGTAGGTGATCAACTCGATCGCGTACGGACGGCCGGTCGTGCGGACGTCGGCGAGGATCCGCGCCGCGCGGTCGGCCACCTCCAGGAAGTCCATGCCGTCCCCACGTTCGTGGGCGACGCCGTGCGCGGCGAACCGCGACGCGAGATTCGTCACGGCGTGGGCGCGTTCGACGGACGTGCCCATGGCGTACTTGTTGTTCTCGACGATGTAGACGATGGGACAGAGACCCTCGCGGCCCCAGAGGCCGGCCATATTGACCGCTTCGTGGAACGACCCGCTGTTCATCGCCCCGTCGCCGAGGAAGCACAGGCAGATCCGGTCGGTGCCCTCGTAGCGGAGGGCGTAGGCCGCGCCCGTCGCCAGCGGAATGTGGCCGCCGACGATCCCGTAGCCGCCGTAGAATCCGCGCGGGACGTCGAACAGGTGCATCGATCCACCCTTGCCTTTGGCCAGGCCTGCGGCTTTGCCAAAGAGTTCGGCCATGACGGCGCCGGGGGACGCGCCGCGGAAGAGGGCATGGGCGTGATCGCGGTACGCGGTAAAGAAGATGTCGTCGGGGCGCAGCACCGACAGGAAGCCCGCCGCGATCGCCTCCTGCCCGCTGTACACGTGCAGGTAGCCGCCGATCTTGCCGCGGCGGAACGCGCGCTCGGCCGCTTCTTCAAAATGGCGCGCGAGGACCATCTTCGCGTACCAGTCGACGCCGGTACGCAGGGCGCGTCGGTCCCCCTCGCTGGCCGCCACGTCCTGGCCCGCCGATCGCCTCGATGCCGCCGTGGGTTTGGCGTCCGATGATGACCCGTCCGTCATCGCAGCGTGCTCACCTGTCCGGTTATACTAACATATATGGTACGGCGAATTCCGACACCCCACGACGTGCGCGATTCGCTGGAGGCGGCGCTGGCCGAGGCCGAGGGCGCGCTGCGCGACGCCGCGGCCGCGGGGGTCGTCCCCGACGAACGGCGCGCCCAAACTGCCGGACTGCTCGACACGCTGGCCGCGCTGCGCGGGCGGATCGAGGCCGCGTTTGCGTAAGCGACCGCCCGCGCCGTCGCTCGCGTCGATTCGCCGGCTCCCCAAAGTCGAACTCCACGTCCACCTGGAAACGTCGCTGCGGCTGCGCCGGCTCGCCGACCGGGCGCCGACTCCCCGCGGCCACGACGGCGAATCTGCGCTGATTGCCGATCCGTCGAAGTTCACCGGCTACGACCGTCTGCGGCGCCTGCGCTACGCGAGCCGGGCGGGCAAGATTCCCGACGACCTGTACACACCTGAGAATATCGAACAGATCACGTTCGACCTGCTGGGCGAAGCACACGAGCAGGGCGTGCGATACCTCGAGGTCCGCGCCGGCGGACGGCGGGGATTCGCGCTGCTGGGCACGCGCCGCATGCTGGCCGCGATGGCCCAGGCCCGCGTCCGCGCCGAGGAGGTCTTCGGGGTGCGGGCGGGGTTTCTCATGACGATCGTCCGGGAACGCGGCCCCGATGAAGCCGAGTCGCGGGCCCGCGAGGCGATCGACTGCAAAGACTGCGGGGTCGTGGGTGTGGATCTGGCCGGCGACGAGGAGAACTACCCGCCGGCGCTGTTCACCCGCGCGCTCGGGTTGGCGCGCGACGGGGGACTGGGGATCACCGTGCACGCGGGCGAGTTCGCCGGACCGGCCAGCATCTGGACCGCGGTGTACCAGGCAGGCGCGCAGCGGCTGGGGCACGGCATTCGCGCGGTGGAGGACCCCGAGCTGATGGCCTACCTCCGCGAACACCGCATCACCCTGGAGGTGTGCCCGTCCAGCAACATTCGCCTGGGGCTGTCCGCCGGCATGGGCCACCATCCCGTCGGCGCCCTGATGGCCGCCGGCGTGCCCGTGACGATCAACAGCGACGATCCGGTCCTCCTGAAGACCAATCTGTCGCGGGAACTGCACACTGTGGCGACGGCGTTCTCCCTCACCACCGGGGACCTCAAAGCGCTGATGGATGCCGCCGCCCGCGCCGCGTTCATGCCGGCCGACCAGTCCAAGGTGCTGCAGCGCCAACTGGCTCGGGTCGTTCCTTGACACCCCTGCACCGCGGATGCCACAATGGACACGGATCGGATTGTTGACTAAATTACTCTAGAATAGCGGCGGACGACCCGTGGCGGATCTCGAGATCAAAGACCTCACCGTTCAGGTTGAGGACAAAGTGATCCTCAAGGGGGCCAATCTGGCCATCAGCAAAGGGGAAATCCACGCCCTCATGGGGCCCAATGGGTCGGGCAAGTCGACCCTCGCGAACGTCCTGATGGGCAACCCCTTCTACCAGGTCGTCAGGGGTGAGGTGCTCTATAAAGGAGAGGATCTGCTGGCCATGGCGCCGGACGAGCGCGCCCGCCGCGGTCTGTTCATCGCCTTCCAGTACCCGGTCAGCATCCCGGGGGTGACGATGGCCAGTTTCCTGCGGACCGCGATGTCCGCCCGGCGCGGATACGACAAGGAACTGATGCCGGTCGGCGAGTTCCAGAAGCTGCTGCGCCAGAAGCTGGAGGACCTGCGCATCGAGCCGGCCATCGTCAGCCGGTACGTCAATGAGGGGTTTTCCGGCGGCGAGAAGAAACGCGCCGAGATCCTGCAGATGGCGCTGCTGGAACCGGAGATCGCCATCATGGACGAGACCGATTCCGGGTTGGACATCGACTCGGTGAAGGTGGTTGCCGACGGGGTGACCCGGATGTTCGAGCAGGCGGCGGGGAACATGGGGATCCTGGTGATCACCCACTACTCGCGGATCCTCCAGTTCATCAAGCCGTCGTTCGTCCACGTCATGTTTGACGGGCGCTTCGTCGTCTCCGGCGGCCCGGACCTCGCCGAGGAACTCGAGGGCGCCGGGTACGAGGGCATCAAGGCGCAGTTCGAAGTGGTCGCGGCGGAAGTCGCCCACGACGGGGCGGTGCGCCGGGCCGGCAAAGTGTTCTGGGTTGCGCACTGACTGGGAGGGTAGACATGGCCGTCACGAACCAGCTGGGAATCGATCTCGAGAAGTACAAGTGGGGCTTCCGCGAGCCGGAGAACTACGTGTTCAAGGCGCGCCGGGGGCTGGATGCCCGCGTCGTCGCGGAGATCTCGGCGATGAAGGACGAGTCCGACTGGATGCGCGCCTACCGCCTGCATGCCTACGAGCACTACACGCAGCGGCCGATGCCCACGTGGGGCGCCGACCTCGCCAGCATCGACTTCGACAACATCTTCTACTACATCAAGCCCACCGACAAACAGGCCAACTCGTGGGAGGAGTTGCCCGCGGAGATCAAGCGCACCTACGACAAACTCGGCATCCCCGAAGCGGAGCGGAAGTTTCTCTCCGGAGTTTCTGCACAGTACGAAAGCGAAGTGGTCTACCATAACTTGAAGGCCGAGTGGGAGAAGCTCGGCGTCATCTTCGTGGATACCGACACGGCGCTGCGGGAGCATCCCGACCTGGTGCGGCAGTACTTCGGAACGGTGGTCCCGCCGGAAGACAACAAGCTGGCGGCGTTGAACTCCGCGGTGTGGTCGGGCGGGTCGTTCGTGTACGTCCCCGAAGGCGTGCACGTGGACATCCCGCTGCAGGCGTACTTCCGCATCAACGCCCAGAACATGGGCCAGTTCGAGCGCACGCTGATTATCTGCGAGCCGGGATCGTACGTGCACTACGTCGAGGGCTGTACGGCGCCGATCTACACCACAGACTCGCTGCACACCGCGGTGGTCGAGATCATCGTGAAGGAAGGCGCGCGCTGCCGCTACACGACCATCCAGAACTGGTCGACCAACGTCTACAACCTGGTCACCAAGCGCGCGGTCGCCTACCGCGACGCGACGATGGAGTGGATCGACGGGAACCTCGGCTCGAAGATCACGATGAAGTACCCGTCGGTCTACATGGTCGAGCCGGGGGCGAAGGCGGAGATCCTCTCGGTCGCGTTCGCCGGAAAAGGCCAGCACCAGGATCCCGGCGGGAAGGTGATCCACGCCGCCCCGCACACGCAGTCGGTGATCGTCAGCAAATCCATCAGCCGGGACGGCGGCCGCGCCGGCTACCGCGGGCTGGTGAAGATCTACGAGGGCGCCAAGGGCAGCCGGTCGGCGGTGCGGTGCGACGCGCTGATCCTCGACGACCGCAGCCGATCCGACACGTACCCGACGATGGAAATCGACGAGGAGGACGTGTCGATTACGCACGAGGCGACCGTGTCGAAGGTCTCCGATGAGCAGCTGTTCTACCTGATGAGCCGCGGCGTGAAGGCCGACGAGGCGATGAACATGATCGTCCGCGGGTTCGTCGAGCCGATCGTGAAGGAGCTGCCGCTGGAGTACGCCGTTGAGCTCAACCGTCTCATCGAACTGGAGATGGAGGGCTCGGTCGGATAACCGCGTGGCAGACCAGATCACCGAAGCCACTGAACTGACCCGGGGCGCCGTCGAGGCGCTCTCGGCGCGTTTCGACGAGCCCGCGTGGGTGCGTGAGGCCCGGCTGCGCGCGTTTGAGGCATTCGAGCGCATGAGTTGGCCGACGACCCAGGACGCACGCTGGCGCCGGACGGATCTCAGCGGTCTGGTCCCCGACCGGTTGCGCCCGTTTGTGGAAGGGGCCCCGGGCCCGCTGCCGGCGGCGGTCCGCATGCTGCGGGATCAGCTCGGCCCCACCGCCGGAGTGCTGGTCCAGCGAGACGCCACGACGGTGAGCGCCCATCTCGACGCCGGCACGGCCGGCTCGGGCGTCCTGTTTGCCGACATGCACGCGGCGGTGCGCGACTACCCGGACCTCGTCCAGCGGTACCTCATGCGCCTCGTCAGATTCGATGAGGGGAAGTTTCAGGCGCTCCACGCCGCCGTGTGGGCGAGCGGCACGTTCGTGTACGTCCCGGCCGGGGTGGAAGCCGCCGTGCCGCTGCTCGCGCTGTCGTGGACGGACATCGCCGACGCGGCGTTTTTCCCGCACGCGCTCGTCGTGGCCGGACCGGGCAGCCGGGTCACCGTGATCAGCGCGTCGGGCGTGGGGACCGGGACCGGCCGGACCCTGTCGGTGCCGGTCGTCGAGCTGGTCGCCGAAGACGGCGCGGCGATCCGGCACGTGGTGCTGTCGGACTGGGGTCGTCAGGCGTGGGAGATCGGGGTGGTGCGGGCCCACGTCGGCCGCGATGCCGCGCTGCACAGCCTGGTCGTGGGGCTGGGCGGCGAAGTCGTCAAGACGGACGTCGAGTCCATTCTCGCCGGTCCGGGCGCATCCTCGGAGATGTTGGGACTGGTGTTCGGCGACGGGCGGCAGCACTACGACATCCACACGCTCCAGGACCACGCCGCGCCGCATACGTTCAGCGACCTGCTCTACAAAACCGCGGTGTCCGACCGGGCCGTCAGTTCATTCATCGGGATGATCCGCGTGCACCCGGGCGCGCAGAAGACCAACGCGTTCCAATCCAACCGCAACCTGATCCTGTCCGCGGGCGCGCGCGCCATCTCCGATCCCAAGCTGGAGATCATGGCCAACGATCTGCGCTGCACGCACGGGTCGGCGACCAGCCGGCTGAACGAGGAGCACCTGTTCTACCTGATGAGCCGCGGCCTGCCCCGCGACGAGGCCGTGCGGATGGTCGTGGAGGGATTCTTCGCCGAACTGCTGGACCGGGTTCCCCTGGAGCCGCTGCGGGAGCGGCTGCGCGGCGACATCGCGACACGGATGGCGGTCTGATGCCGGAGCACGACGTGGCGGAGTATGTGGCGGTGGCGACGACGGAAGAGATTCCGCCGGGTACCGCGAAGTTAGTGCACATCAACGGCTACCGGGTCGCCATCTTCAACGTCGGCGGGACCTTTCACGCGATTGACGACGTGTGCACGCACGAAGAAGCGTCGCTGGCCGCCGGCCCCGTGTACGGCGACATCGTGGCGTGCCCAAAGCACGGGTCGCGGTTCCACATTCCCACCGGCCGGGTCCTGTCGCTGCCGGCGGTGCGGCCGGTGGACACCTACCCCGTGAAGGTCGAAGACGGCCGGGTGTGGGTGCGGCCCGAGCCGCAGCACGGCAGGGGGATGCCTCACAAGGTGTGATCATGGACCCTCAGACGATCAAGGCGGACTTTCCGCTCCTGCAGCGGACGGTGCACGGCAAACCGCTGGTCTACCTCGACAGCGCGGCGACCTCGCAGAAGCCGCGCCGGGTGATCGACGCCCTCACGCGGTTCTACGAGGAGTCCAACGCGAACATCCACCGCGGGATTTATGCCATCGCCGAAGAAGCCACCGCCCGCTACGAAGAGGCGCGGGCGACAGTCGCCCGGTTCATCCACGCCGCGCGCCCCGAGGAACTCGTCTTCACGCGCAGCACGACCGAGGCCATCAACCTTGTCGCCTACGCCTGGGGCCGGGCGCACGTTGGCGCCGGGGACGAGATCCTCCTCACCGAGATGGAGCACCACAGCAACCTCGTGCCGTGGCAGCTGCTGGCGCAGGAGAAGGGCGCGCGCCTGCGGTTCGTGTCCTTCGATGAACACGGGGTGCTGCAGGCGGATGAGTACGACCGGCTGCTGAACGAGCGGACGAAACTCGTCGCGGTCACCCATCAGTCCAACGTGCTGGGCACCATCAATCCCGTCGAGGCGATCGTGCGGAAGGCGCACGCCGTCGGCGCGAAGGTGCTCGTCGACGGCGCCCAGAGTGCGCCGCACATGCCGGTGGACGTGCAGGCGCTGGGCTGCGACTTCTTCGCGTTTTCCGGCCACAAGATGTGCGCGCCGACCGGCACCGGCGCGCTGTGGGCGCCCTACGCGCTCCTGGACGACATGCCGCCATTCAACGGCGGCGGGGAAATGATCATGCTGGTGCACCTGGACACGTCGACCTACAAAGAGCCGCCGCTGAAGTTTGAGGCGGGGACGCAGAACTTTGCCGACTGCATCGTCTGGGGCGTTGCCGTCGACTACCTGCAGGAGATCGGGATGGACGCCATCCGGCAGCACGAGCGCGAGCTGACCCGGTACGCGTTGGACCGCCTGCCGGAGTTCGTGCCGGGTCTGAAGATCTTCGGACCGGACGACGTGGACATCCGCGGCGGCGCGGTCGCGTTTGAACTCGACGTCGCGCATGCCCACGACGTGGCGCAGGTGCTCGACCAGGAAGGGATCGCGGTGCGGGCGGGCCATCACTGCACGCAGCCGCTTCACCGCCGCCTCGGTGTCTCGGCTACCGCGCGGGCCAGCTTCTACCTGTACAACAATAAGGACGACGTCGACGCGCTGGTGCGCGGGTTGCAGAGCGTGCGGCGGATGTTCTCGCCCCGTACCACCCACGTGTCCAGCGTGTAGCGCGCCTCCGCGCACCCTGCCTGCGGAGGACTGAAATCCAAGGCGCAGAACACACTGGGACATCCGGGAGGTCACGTGCGCTCGTGGCAGCTCCGCCTCTGGGTCAGCGTCGGGCGACGCTGCCTTCTGCTCGAACGAGTTTCCTAGGCCGCGAGGAGGAAATGGCCGCTCTCGCGGACCTTCTGCTGCGTCCTGGTGTTCGGCTCGTCACATTGACGGGAGCGCCGGGAATCGGCAAGACCCGCCTGGCGGTCGAAGCGACCCGAGCGGTCGCGGACCGCTTTCGCGACGGGGCGGCCTTCGTTGATCTCAGCACGGTAGCAGACGCCGCCCTCGTAACGCCGGCGATCGCCCAGGACCTCGGCATCCGCGATGTTCCCGCCATAGACCTCCTGGACACGCTGTGCGCGGTGCTGATTGAGCAGCACCTGCTGCTGGTCCTCGACAACTTCGAGCAGGTGGTCGGCGCTTCACGCGATGTGGCCGGCCTCCTGGACCACTGCGCGCGGCTCACGGTGCTGGTCACGAGCCGCACCCCCCTGCACGTAAGGGGTGAGCACGAGTTTCCGGTGCCTCCGCTCGCGCTCCCGGTCGAGCGCAAGGAGCAGCCGGAAGGACTGATCGCCGTGCCCGCGGTAGCGCTGTTCGTCGAGCGGGCGCAGGCGGTCCGTCCGGATTTCGCCTTGAGCCAGCAGAACGCAGGCGCCGTTGCCGATCTCTGCGTGCGTCTGGACGGTCTCCCCCTTGCCATCGAGCTTGCCGCCGCCCGGGTAAAGCTGCTCACGCCGTCGACGATCTTGCAGCGACTCCGGTCCAACCTGGACCTTCTGGTTCGCCGGGCCCCGGACGTGCCGCTCCGGCATCAGACCCTGCGGGAAGCGATACGGTGGAGCCACGATCTCCTGGAGCCCGTAGAGCAGGAGACGTTCCGGCGTCTTGCGGTCTTCCACGGCGGAGCGACGGTCGATGCCGTGGAAACAGTGGTTCGGGGGAATGCGGGGGCGGAGCGGAGCGTCCTCGACGTCCTGGCCTCCCTGGTGGACAACAGCCTGCTGCTCCATGACCCGCAGCCGGATGGCGAGTCGCGCTTCCGCATGCTGGACACCATTC
>DATDQT010000153.1:0-2026 GCA_035292085.1 bacterium | reverse complement strand
CGGCGGTTCGGCCGGGCGGAGAAAAGTCTCCAGCGCCTCGTCGATCCTCCGACCCGGCACGTCACCGAGCAGCGCAATCCCATCGGGCGGCAGCGCTGGTACCTCGTCCGGCAGTCTGCCGTCGCGCCCGTAGACGGCGAGCAGGCTGTTCGTGATGTCCTTGCTCTGCTGCACGTTGGGTTCGTCGAAGGGGTTGATGTCCATGAGGGAACCCGCCAGCGCCGTGGCCACCTCCCAGTGGAAGAGCTCGGCGCCGAGATCGTACGGATCGGCGACGGTGATCCGCACGACGGGATGTCCGGCCTGCGCGAGGCGGTCTAGATCCTTCTCTGTCGCAGCGTCCACTTCCGCGGCCAGCGCGATCCGCACGAAGAGGCGGTCGGGGCCGTAGGCGTCCGAATCCGCGAGCGGTTCGCCGTCCACCGGCAGGAGGCCGCGCCCCTGCTTGCCCGTACTTTCGGCGATGAGCTGCTCGATCCAGGCGCCCAGGCCAGCCAGGCCGTGCGACGTGACGAGCGTGAGCTTGTCGCGGCCCGCCGCCGCTGCCGCGCCGAGCACCGCGCCGAGCCAGGCACCAGGGTTGTCCGCCACGTTTGTGCCCCGACAGGCCCGCACCATCGGCATGGTCCGTTCCATCAGACGCCGCACATCGACGCCGCAGAGGGCGGCCGGCACCAGGCCAAAGAACGAAAGGGCGGAGTACCGTCCGCCGATGTCGCTCGGGTTTATGAAGGCGCGCGCGAAGGGAGGCGTCGCGGCCTGCCGGGCGAGCGGCGAGCCCTCGTCCGTCACGGCGACAAATGCCGCACCCGGGAGGGGTGCCGCATGATGCAGAAAATACGCGGCGAGGGTGCGGGTCTCCGTGGTCGTCCCCGACTTGCTGCTGACCACAAAGACCGTGTGCTCGAGCCCAATCTGTTCCACCGCCCGGACCGCTTGCGGTGCCGTGCTGTCGAGGACGATGAGTGGCGGTCCGTTGCGCGGCAGCGCTGCGGCCATCACCTCGGGCGCCAGGCTGCTGCCGCCCATCCCGAGCAGCACGATCTGCCGCGCCGCCGCCACCTCACGGCGGAATGCCGCCACCGGCGCGAGGAAATCCTCAGCCGCCTCGGGCGTGCCCAACCACCCCAGCCGTTCTTCAATCGACCGGGCGATCTTCGGATCAGTGGTCCAGAGGGTTCCGTCCCGTCGCCACAGCCGGCCGATCGCATCCGTCTGGGCCAGGCGGTCCAGCGCCGCCTTAATTGCTTCCTGCAGCGGTCCGAGATCACCCGGGGGATCGTTTCGCCTCATGGCCTCGCGTTGCAGTTAGAAGGGATTGGGCACCGTGACCGGATGGGGTGCAATGAGCGGACCGGCGGCGAACGCGGAAAAAGAGATGGTGCCGGGGGACGGAGTCGAACCGCCGACGCCGGGCTCTTCAGGCCCGCGCTCTACCAACTGAGCTACCCCGGCCCGTTCCTTAATGTAGTGGCTTTCAGGGGAACTCTGCAAGACAATGTAACCATTTCCGCAGCAGACGGCAAGCGCCTCCCGCCATCCCGTCGCCGTGCATCGACGGGCCCGCTCATCGGAGGTCCGTCGGAGCACGGACACGGGCCTGCATGCGCGAGGGGCCTGATATAATGAGCCAAGTTCTGGCGGAGGATTCACGGATGCACGCACAGATTGACTACGCTGCCGCGCTGGATGCGGTGCGCCACCGGCTCGCCTGGGGCGGCCCCGCGGGGGTCGTCGCGTTCCTCGCGGAGACCTTCCCACACTACTCCTGGGTGGGGACCTACTGGGTGCAGGGCCGCGACCTCCTGCTCGGCCCCTGGAAGGGCCCGCAGGCCACGGAGCACACACGCATCCCCATCGGCACCGGCGTCTGCGGCGCCGCCGCGGCGTCCGGCCGCACGAAGGTGGTCGATGACGTCAGCGCCGACCCGCGTTATCTGGCCTGCTTCCCGTCCACTCGCTCGGAGATCGTCGTGCCGATCGTCAGGGACGGCCGCGTGATCGGCGAGCTCGACATCGACAGCGA
>DATDQT010000152.1:0-85935 GCA_035292085.1 bacterium | reverse complement strand
GCGCCTTTCTTGCGTGCTTCCGACAAACCGATGGCGATGGCCTGCTTGCGGCTTGTCACCTTCTTGCCGCTGCGCCCACTCTCCAAGGTACCGCGCTTGCGCCGGCGCATTGCGCTCTCGACGCGTTTCTGCGCTCCTTTGCCATACCGTCGTGCCATGGACTTCGCTCCTTTTCCGATGAACCGCGGTCCGCGGAAGCATTTTGCCCACCAAATGTGCGGGCCTAACCGGCGGCGGGGTAGATAACTCCTTCTGAGGAACTGCGGTGTCAGCGTAATGAGACCCTCTTCTGCTATAATCGGCGTGCATCCCAACAAATCCGAAGGGGGACGTCCATGGCGGAAAAGACCGATTTTCTGGCAGGATTGGTAATTGGAACGCTCGTGGGAATTGGGCTTGGGATGCTGTTCGCGCCGGAGCCCGGCCAGAAGATGCGCGAGCGGCTGCGCGGCAAGGCCGATGAGGTGGGCGACCGCCTGCGCGGGTCGACGGAAGATGTAGCCGACCGGCTCCGCGGCACGATGGACGAGGTCGGCGGGCGCATGCGCACGGCCTACGAGCGCGGGCGCGAAACGGTCGAGCAAAAGCGGGACGATATCCTCGAGCGTCTCCAAGACTCCGACTGAACGAACGGGCATCGGGCATCAAGCCTGAAGCTGAAGAAGCAACCTCCAGTGCAGGGAGGTTGCTTCAATTTTGGTGGGAGGCAGGCCCGTGGGAATGAAACCACAGAAGATACGTCCGCTGGCAATCTGTGTGTTCCGGCACGAGGACCGGATCCTCGTGGCCGAGGGCAGGGACGAGATCAAGGATGAGACCTTCTACCGGCCGCTCGGCGGAGCGATCGAGTTCGGGGAGTATGCCCGCGACACACTGGTCCGCGAGCTGCGTGAGGAAATTGGAGCGGAGATCGGCGACCTGCAGTACCTGGGCGCGCTGGAGAACGTCTTCACCTACATGGGGGAACAAGGACACGAAATCGTGCTCGTCTTCGACGGAGCGTTTGTGGACCGCGCCTTCTACCGCCAGGAACGCATCGACGGGAACGAGGATGGGTTAGGCGCGTTTGTCGCGATGTGGAAGCCGCTGAGTTTCTTTGAGCCGGGCCCGCCGCTCTATCCCGACGGCCTGATCGACCTGCTGAAGGCTGTGATCTGAACTCATATTGACAACCTTCGATATATCATTTAGGGTAGTCTCATGACCACCGCCACGATCCCAATCCTTAGAAGCTGCTGCGGACCCGACTGTGCCGCCAAAGTCGCGAAGACGAAGTTTGACACCAGACAGGTGGAACAACAGGCATCGGCCCTCCAGGCACTCGGGGATGAGACGCGGTTGAAGATGATCCAGTTGCTGGTCCGTCATGAGTCGCTCTGCGTGTGCGAAATTCAGGAAGCGTTTGAGCTCGGTCAGCCCACCGTCTCCCACCATCTGAAGATTCTCCGCGACGCGGGTCTGGTGACCGTGGAGCGGCGCGGCAAGTGGGCCTACTATGCGCTCCGGCGCGAGGCCATGAACGATCTTCGCCGGGGCATGGAGGCGTTGATGTGACGCAGACCACGACGGTGCGTCCGGCGACGGCCCACGACGTGTCCGCGGTCGAGACCCTGCTTGCGTCATTCGACCTCCCGACCGCCGGCGTGGCCGACCACATCGCAGACTTTGTCGTCGCCGAAGACGGCGGGACGATCGTTGCCTCGGCGGGCATCGAGCTGTACGGCACGTCTGCGCTGCTGCGCTCTGTCGCCGTGAAGCCAGCCTACCGAGGGCAGGGGCTCGCCCGCGTGCTGGTGGAGCACCTGCTCGTGCGCGCCCGCCGCACGGGCGTGCGCACCATCTTCTTGCTGACCTCGACGGCGCCCGATTACTTCGCCCGCCTGGGCTTTGCGGCGATCCCCGATGTCGATGTCGATCCGGGCGTGCGCGCGTCGAAGGAATTTGACAGCTGCTGCTGCGCCGGTGCGCAGACGATGCGGCTGGCCCTTGGAGGCACCCGATGATTCCCGTCGACGAGATCCGTCTGAAAGTCAGAGGCCATTACAAGGATGCGCTGGCCGCAGGGACGTGCGGATGCGGAGATTGCTGTGCGCCGTCGACCTCGCCTGACGCGCTCGAGGACTTCATCGGTCCCGCTTTGGGATGCGGGTCGCCGGTGACGCATGCCGAGCTGCGGCCCGGAGAGGTCGTCGTCGATCTGGGATCGGGGGCAGGGGGAGACGTGCTGCGGGCGGCGCGGGATGTCGGATCGACCGGGCGCGCCATCGGCGTCGATATGACCCCGGAAATGGTGGCGGCGGCACGTGGCAACGCGGCCCGCGTAGAACTTGACAACACGGAATTCCGGCTGGGGGAGATTGAGCACCTGCCCATGCCGGACGCCACCGCCGATGTCGTGATCAGCAACTGTGTGATCAATCTGGTCCCCGACAAGCGGCGGGCGTTTGCCGAGGCCTTCCGTGTGCTCCGTCCGGGCGGGCGGCTGGTGGTGTCGGACGTGGTGGCCAACGGCACGCTGCCCGAGGCGATTCGGCGGAGTGCTGACGCCTGGGCGGCGTGCGTCGCCGGCGCCGTTGCACTCGAGGACTACACCGCGGCCATGCGCGCCGCGGGTTTCACCGACATCACCGTGCTGACGGCGTCAGACGCCCCGCTGGGACGAGTCTATTCGGCGACGGTGCGGGCAGTGAAACCGCTGAACTAGACGCCGGAACGAAGCAATTTCCTTCAACGCTGAGATTGCTTCGCTACCCTCGCAATGACTGAACTGGACGCCCGGTCATCTTCCCCGCTGGCAATGGCGGCAGTAGTACGTGGTGCGGCCGGCGATCGTTTCCACGGCCAGTTCGCGCCCACAGCGGGGGCACCGTCCCCCGCGTTCCCGGACCGCTAAGAGATCGCCCACCGGCTCTCCGTAGCGGGAGAGCGACCGTGTCGCACGCGCGAGCACCCCGCGGATCTGCCGGTGCAGGCGCGAGAACTCGCGCGACGACAGCGACGCGACCGTTCGCTTGGGATGCACGCGAGCCTGCCACAGGATTTCGTCGGCATAGATGTTGCCGATGCCCGCGATGAGGTCCTGACGCAGCAGCGCCGCCTTGAGCCCGCCGCGCCGGCCGGCCAGCAGACCGCGGAGGCGGCGGGGCGTGAATTCGGGGCTCAGCGGTTCGACGCCCAGCGAGCGGACGCCGGGAAACTGAGTCAGGTCGTCGCGGGCGATCAGGTCCATGTGCCCGAGCCGGCGCTGGTCGACAAAGCGCACCTCGCGGCCGGCGACGGTGAAGACCGCGCGGGTCGAGGGATGCATTTCCTCTCCCGGAGCGACGATCTCAAAATCGCCCGTCATCCGCAGGTGGGCGACCAGTACGAGATCGCCGGACAGACTGATCAAGAGGTACTTCCCGCGCCGGTCCACCTGTCTGACGCGGCGCCCCAGGAGGCGCCGGGCGAACGCGGTCGGTGAGGGCGAACGGACGGTCGGCGGGCTCAACACCTTCACGTTCCGGATGCGCCGCCGGACCATCGCCCGCCGCAGCCGGCGGGCCACCGTTTCCACATCCGGGAGTTCAGGCATGACCGGTCACAACCAGTGTTCTCTGCCCTCGTAGTACTCGGCGGGCGCTTTGGGGTGACGCTTGCGAAATGCGAGGAATTCCCGCAGCAGGCGCGTGTACCGCCTATTGGACGCCCGCAGACGCGTGTGCGGAATCCCGAGGAGAACCTGTTCGACCTTCCACATGTTCTTCGGATTGAACCGCCAGTCGTAAGAGCCGAGCGCACGCAGATCGACCAGCTGGTAGCCGGTCAGCCGCCCCGTCCAGTCTACGTACGGGTCGTAGTAACTCCACACGAGGTCGCGGATGGTCCGGAACACCGGCCTGCGGCCGTGCAGGCCGGCATCGCGCGAACGGGCGACCGCTCCCCACCGTCCGCGGCGTTGGAACACGAAAATCACGTGGTCGATTCCGTCTTGCGATTCAAAGCTGACCACCAGCGGCGGAAATCGGTGCTGTTCGAGGATGACGGCCGCGGCCAGGGCCGCCTCAAGGCAGTGCGCCGTCCCACGCCGCGCGACGTCGCGGAACGACCGGAGCGTCTCGCCCTGCTTCTCCCAGTTGTAGGGGAGGCTCCGCAGCCAGTCCTGGACCGCTTTCGGCGTGCGCAACCGGCGGATCAGGCGCCACTCTTGCGCCGCGTACGCACTCCGCGGCGGCGGGACGGCCGCATCGAGATTCACCGGCGGCGCGCGCCGCCTCGCCTTGGGCCGCCCGCTCACATCCTGCCGCCTGCCCGGACTTACTGACCCAGGACCGTCATCACCGTGCTCTTCACCCGCACCCGTACTGCCCACTGCTGCTCCCACGGCGTCCGCGGATCGGTGGGCCGCGGCGGCTGAACCAGGTTGAGTTCCGCGCCGTACGCGATCATGCGGGCTATCGCACCGTCCGTCCCGGCGAAGATGCCCCTCGGCACCGCACACCGGGTGGCCGAGGCCGACAAGAGGACCCGCTCGCCCGTCCAGCGTTCGATGTTGGCGTTGGACAGATAGTCCAGCAGCCCCATCCCGGCCTCCGGAAGCTCAGATGAGCTCCAGATGATGAAGTCGGAGCCCTTCGCGCCGAACGCGCTGATGAAGTAGGCCCGGGCGGTAGGGATGGCGCGCCACTGCAGCGTCACGCTCGCCTCGGGGTCGCCCTGCGGCGACAACTCGATGGCCGGCATGATGTCCTGGGCCTGTCCGATCATGAAGCGGAACCCCGCGGGGACGCTGTCGCCTGCAATCGCGTGCTCTCCCTGCACCGAGTTGCCGTCGGGCAGCATCCGCTTGTCGCGGTCGTTGGGCCAGATCGAGCGGCCTGCCTCCGCGGTCGCTCCCCGCTCCGGTGCGTACCGTCCCGCGAAGACCGAAGCCCACTCCTGCGGCGTGGCCCTCGAGACGTCGATGATGCGCGGCTGTCCACTCCGCACGTCGGTGCTGCAGCCCCAGTAGAACAGGATCCGCCCCTTCGGCTGCTCCACCTGGCTTGCATCGCCGGGTCCGCCGGGCGCGGGCGGAGCGGCTCGGAAGGGATCCAGCGGCAGGCTGGCTCCCATGCGCATCCCCTGCGGGATGCTCTGGGTGCCCTGAATCCCCTGGGGCCGTGTCCGGACCGCCAGGGCGACGTCCATGTAGCGGCCGAACGCAAAGCGGGTATTGCCGAACCTGTTCTCGCCTCCGAACGAAGGCAGGCGCAGACCGCCGGGAGCGGCGATCGTGTTGGTGGCCAGGTCGATCCACAGCTGGGCGACCGGCGGGCGTACTACCTGCTGCTGCGCGCCTGCCGCAGTCGTCAGCACCAACACCAGTACGGTCAGCGCGAGTACGCGGGAACGAAGTGTCGACATCAAGGGCATCCTCCCGTTCATGTAGGAAGCCATCTGCACATGGCCTTCTACATACTAAATGGAGGGACGGTCTTGTGAAAGAGGAAGGTGTCTGGCAGCATGGAGACCTTCAAGCCTGACCGGGTGCGCGCGGGACCGCCTGACCGTCCGCAGTACTTCTCGGGTTCGGTGCGGATGCAGCCGCTGCACACGAATCAACCCGCCGGGGCCCCCGAAATCGTGGCCGTGTTCTTTGACGCCGGAGCCCGGACGATCCCCCACGTCCACTCGACCGACCAGGTCCTGTATTTCGTTGAGGGAGAAGGCCTGGTGGTCACGGAAGGCCAGCGGCGGACAGTGAGGGCGGGCGAAATTGCCGTGATTCCAGGAGGCGTCTGGCACTGGCACGGGGCGACGAAGACGAGCCGGACTGTGCACATCTCGATCAAAGCGGCCGGGCCGACGGATTGGGAAGTTGAGAAGAAGGACTGGGACAACTACTAGGTAGCCTGGTAGC
This sequence comes from bacterium, assembly GCA_035292085.1. Classification (GTDB taxonomy): domain Bacteria; phylum Sysuimicrobiota; class Sysuimicrobiia; order Sysuimicrobiales; family Kaftiobacteriaceae; genus DASXUC01. The sequence goes on along the minus strand of DATDQT010000152.1, from coordinate 80,054 downwards.
CAGGAGCACCTAGAGGCGCTCGACTGAGTGGGCCGGTACGTTCTCCTTGTTCTCCTCAGGGTGAAGGATGCTCGCGAGGATTTCTAGGCCGTCCACGAGCCGCGGGCCGGGCCGGCTGAAGTACGAGGTGGCTTCCGTCAGGTAGACGTGCTGTTCGCGCACCGCCCGTAGTTCGCGCCATCCCGGCCGGTCTGTCAGCAGGTGAATTTCCTCCCGCACGCGGGGGACATCGAAGCCGCAGGGCATCACGACCAGGACCTCTGGGTCCGCTGCCCGGACGGCATCCCAGTCGACCACGTATGACGGCTGCCTGGGACGACCGAGCAGATCCTGCCCTCCGGCATACTCCACCATCTCCGGGATCCAGTGACCCGCCACGAACAATGGATCCAGCCATTCCAGGCACACGATGGTTCGTTTCGGCAGGCCGGCGGATGCCGCTGTCACCCGGGCGATTCGCTCGCGCAGACTGATTACCACCTGTTCGGCACGGGCGCGTGCACCGGTGAGCTCGCCCACGAGTGCGATGTTGTCGAGGACGTCTTCCAGACCCAGTGGTTCGAGCGAGACGATCCTCGTCCCGGCCTCCAGCACCTTCGCCGCCTGTTTCACCAGTGTGTAGGAGGGCGCGCAGACCTCGCAGAGTTCCTGGGTGAGGATGAGGTCCGGGCGAAGTTGTGCCAGCTGCGCCTCATCCAGGTGGTACACACTCTTCCCTTTGTGCAGCTGGCCGCGGATCCGGTCATCGATCGTACGGCTGGGTAGCTCCGCGCCGACGATCGCGTCGCTGAGGACCGGCCGGCTGCGGATCTCCGGCGGGTAGTCACAGTCGTGGGAGATACCGACCAGCGATTCCGACAGACCGAGGGCGCAGACAATCTCCGTGGCACTGGGCAGCAGGGTAGCAATGCGCATGCTACCCACTATCTTACTCTGACAAAGTGAAGGGCCCGCGGTTGCCCGCGGGCCCTCCCAGGTCGCCGACAGGATCAGTTAGCTGCTGTAGATGTTCAGCGGATGACGCTTCAGCGCGGCGCCCAGCTTGCGCTGCAGGACATCAAACATCTCCATGTCGTACTGCCCCACGAACGTGATCGCCGTCCCGGAGCGGCCCGCGCGGGCCGTCCGGCCGACCCGGTGGATGTAGGTATCCACATCCTCCGGCATGTCGAAGTTGATCACGTGCGAGACCTCGGGGAGGTCCAGCCCGCGGGACGCGACGTTGGTGGCGACGAGGATCGGCGTCCGCTTTTCCTCGAATGCCCGCAGCGCCGACATCCGCGCGCCCTGGCGCATCCCTCCGTGCAGCACGGCGACCTTGCCGTGGCGCTCGAGCGCCGTGGCCAGCCGGTCCGCCCGGTGCTTGGTGCGCCGGAAGACCAGCGCCGATTCGATCGGTTCCTTTTTGAGCAGGGTCCGGAGGGCCTTGATCTTGTCTTGTTCTGCTACCTCCAGGTAGAACTGCTCAACCGTCTCGACCGTCGGTTCCTTTTGGGCGATCAGGATCCACACCGGCTCGCGCATCTGCTGCTCGGCGATCTTGCGGATCGCCTGCGGCATCGTCGCGGAGAACAGTGAGGTCTGCCGGTCCCTGGGCGTCTGGTCCAGGATGCGGGTGACATCGGGCAAAAAGCCCATGTCCAGCATCCGGTCCGCCTCGTCCAGGACCACGGTACGCACGCCACTCAGGCTAACCGTGCCGCGCTGCGTGTGGTCCAGCAGGCGGCCGGGCGTGGCGACGGCGATCTGCGGCCGGCGCCGCAGGTCGGCAAACTGCCGCTCAATCGACTGCCCGCCGTACAGGGTCACGACCTTCAGCCCGCGCCCGCGCCCCAACCCCCGCAGCTCCTCGGTGACCTGCACCGCGAGCTCACGGGTGGGGGTGAGAACAAGCGCCTGAAGGGCCTTGACCTGGGGGTCGAGCCGTTCGACGAGCGGGATTCCGTAGGCGCCGGTCTTGCCGGACCCGGTCTGGGCTTGCCCGACCAGATCCCGACCGTCGCGCATGAGGGGAATCACTTTCGACTGGATGGGGGTGGGATCAACCCAACCCATTTGGTTGATCGCCCGGAGTGTCTCCGGACGAAGCGCGAGACCGCCGAATGGCTTCGGCGCCTCGCTTACGTGTGGTGCTGATGTCATAAACATAGCCTCCCTTGTGCCCCGGCCTCTCACCGGGGAAGCGGCTCTTCACCGCCGTGAATTGGTTGCCGGCACTGCTGCGCGTGTCTCGCCGGTACCAACTCACCACAAAGCAGGCCCGCGATACACAGCGCGAGGGATGCCGTTTTTCAGCATCCCCCGCAGAACGCATCTATGACGACACCATTTATCCTAGCATACGGGCTACGCGGAGTCAAACCCCACGCGTTCCACATGTGGACGCTCCGTGATTCTGTCCGCCCTAATCGCTCAGTGAAAATGTCCTCCCCCCACCCAGTCGAATTCGGGGAGGATGATTACTTTGACGCAGCGCGCACAGCAGCACCTGACCGTCCTACACGCCCTGGACCGTGGGGAGCTTCGTATGGCGGAGGCCGCCGATCTCCTGGGTCTGTCGATTCGCCAGGTGCGGCGGCTCCGTCGAGCGTATCGACACCGCGGCCTCAAGGCCCTGGTGCATGGAAACCGCGGGCGCCGATCGCCTCGGCGCACCAATGACGCCACGAGGACACGACTCTTCCACCTGGCTCAAACCACGTACGCGGGAGTCAACTTCCAGCATCTGAGTGAGCTCCTCGCGGAGCACGAAGCCCTGCGGCTGTCCCGCCAGACGATCTCCCGCCTGCTGCGTGCCACGGGCATCCGAAGCCCCCGGAAACGGCGCCCACCGCGCCACCGGCGGCGCCGGGAGCGGATGCCGCAGGCCGGCCTGCTGGTGCAGCTTGACGGCAGCGACCACGATTGGCTCGAAGGCCGCGGCCCGCGCCTGGTCCTCCTCGCGGCGATCGATGATGCGACCGGCACCGTCCTCGCCGCCACCTTCCGCGACGAGGAAGATGCGCATGGCTACCTCGCCCTGCTGCAGATGCTGGCGCACCGCCATGGCCTGCCCATCGCTGTCTACAGCGACCGCCACGGCATCTTCCACCGTCGGCCGCAGTACTCCCTCACGCTCGCCGAGCAGCTCGCGGGAAAACCCGCGCCCACACAGGTCGGCCGCGCTCTCGCCGAACTGGGCATCCGCTGGATCCCTGCCCGCAGCCCGCAGGCCAAGGGTCGGATCGAGCGGCTCTTCGGCACCTTCCAAGATCGACTGTGCAGCGAACTCCGCCTCGCCGGGGTGTCGGACCGGGCCGGTGCCAATGCCTACCTACCGCACTTCCTGGCCCGCTTCAATCCGCGCTTCGCACAGCCGCCGGCGGATTCGACGTCGGCCTTTCGGCCCTGGCCCACGGGACTTGATCCCCAGGCGATTTTCTGCTTCAAGTACCTGCGCACCGTCGACAATGCCAACACTATCTCTTGGAACGGCGACACGATCCAGCTCCTGCCTGGTCCGGGCGGCCGCAGCTACGCCAAGGCAACCGTCGAAGTCCACGAGCGGCTCGATGGCAGTATCGCGATCGTCTATCACGGGCGGCGCATCGTCAGTCAGCGGCACACCGCTCCCGCCCCGGCTCGCGTCCCGGCCCGCGAGCGTCGCCGTCCGCGGATCGCTGATCTCTCACCCGCGGGCCACTCCGCCCGAGGGGGTATCAGGATGCTTCCCGCGACCCGCCAAACGCGTCCTGGGACCGCGCAGAAGGCACCTTTGTCTCCCAACTCAGGCCGTCGGCAGAATCACGTCTTGTCGATTCCCAGCGCCAATCATCCGTGGAGGCAGCTGGTGGTGAGGACCGCGAAGACTGTAGCATCGAACGGGGAGCGGACAAAATCACTGAATCCTTAAGCGGACAGAATCACTGATCTCCGACAACCCCACGCGTTCCACACCGTGTCAGCGATGCCCGCGCCCGCCACGGCCGCCCCCGGTGCGCTTTCCCCCGCGCCCACCGTAGCCGCCGCGTCCGCCGGGTCCGCTGTCGCGCCCGTAGCCGCCGCGGTCCCCATAGTCTCTATCGCGACCGTACCCACCGCCGGACCGCTGCGGTGTCCGCGGCCGCGCTTCGTTCACGACCAGCGCACGCCCCTTGTGGTCTTTTCCGTTCATCGCGGCGATCGCGTCGGCGGCTTTCTCATCAGGAACCTCCACGAAGCCGAAGCCGCGTCCGGCGATCAGGCGGGTCTCGGCGACCGGACCCCAGGCTTCAAACAGCTGCCGCAGTTCCTGCTCGGTGGTGTCATGAGGCAGATTGCCAACGTACAGACTCTTCGAGGCCATCACAGACTCCTCTCGTTCTCAGCTCACGGTGTCAGCACGGAGAGATACGCGTCGTAGATCAGGATGCGAAATCCTAGCGAGGCCGGATCGACTGGACGAACCTCGCGACCCGCGGCATCGAGCGCGTGGGGTCGCGGTAGGCATACTGGACGATCTTCTTGGCCTTGGCGCCCTTGAAGGTCAGCGTCTTCAATCTGTCGCGTCGGCCGGTAATCGTGCCGGGGCCAATGTCGACGTGTTTGCGCAGCGCCGCGCCCAGCGCGGTGACGAAGTCCTGCGGGCCGACCATCGCCACGGTGCGGATCGACGCCATCGTCGCCGGGACGAGCGTGAGCCCGAACGGGGGCTGATTGCGGCTCCCCTCGAGATACCCGCGCACGAAGTGGGGCATCAGCGAGCCGGGAATCAGCGAAATCGGCACCGATCCTTCCGTCGGATCAGCGCCGGGAATGCCCCACTGCGACAGCAGCGTGCCCAGGTCGCGGTCGCGGATGTAGGCCTGCAAACCGCTCTGGCTGCTCTCGCAGAATTCGCACGACGTCCGTCCGGGAATGAGATCTTCCACCAGCTGGCGCACGTGATCGACATCCCGGCGATCGACGTCCAAGACCAGGGTGGACGAGGGTCCCTGATGGTAGAGCCGGCCGCATGCGGCGATGTATCCGAGCCAGTACATCTGCGTGGTACTACGCCCGCGCGTGCCGTCGTGGGCCAGCTGGAATGGATCGAGCAGCCCGTCATCCCGCTTGCGGCCGCGCACAATCTGCAAGACCGCCGGGACGGGCAACTCGTGCTTTTTGGCTATGTCGGTTGGAGCCAGGCCCGCGGCAAAATCGGATTGGATGTGGAAGAGTCGTAAGGGATCGCGCCGCGGGAGTCGGCGCGCCATTGTCATCACTCAACAATATAGCATAGTTGAGCGACGGCGTCCAATTGTCTTCCCTATTCGAATCGCCCGAGGCGGAAGAGATCGATGTTGTGGCGGGTGCCGCTTTCGGTGGCGAGGTCGGCGAGAATTTCTCCCACCACGGGTGCGAACTTGAAGCCGTGTCCGGAAAATCCGCAGGCAAGGGTCACGGCGGGCAGTTTCGGATGCCGGCCGATGATGAAATGCCCGTCCGGCGTGTTGGTGTACATGCAGGTCACGGCCTGCCGCAGGACGCCGTCACCGTCAGGCAGGTAGCGGGACAGCAGCCCCCGCATGCGCGCGATCTCTTCGGCCGACACCTCGCGACGGATGGAGGCCGGCGTGCAGCGTTCGCCGCTGTGATGGTGGGCGATCTTGATCCCCTCGTCGCCCAACGCCGGGAATCCGTACACAAACGCCCCGGGAGTGTACTCGAGGATGTAGACCGGAAACCGCTCGGGGCCGAACGCGTCGGCATTGCGGAGCGGGTGGAACCAGTACATGACGTTACGCTCGACTTCCAGGGGCAGCCCAAGATCGGCCAAGATCTGTCCGGCCCAGGGCCCGGCGGTCACCACCAGGCGCGGCGCTTCGTACCGCCCCCGGTTCGTGCGGATGGTCACGCCGCGGCCGAACGTGTCCCATCGTCCGACGCGTTCCTCAAAGTGCAGGTCGGCGCCGTGCCGTGCCGCCGCCCCCAGGTGCGCCCGGACGCAGGCTTCGGGGAACAGGATCCCTGCTCTGGGCTCCCAGACGGCGACCGCGTCCTCCGGCGGGCGGAAGAGCGGGTATCGGTGCCGGAGGTCGTCTGGACCCAGCAGTTCGTAGACCAGCCCGTGGCGGGCCGCGCTGGTCAGCGCCCCCGACACGAGCGCCCCCTTCCGAGGGCCGATCATCAGCCCGCCGGTCGTGACCAGCAGCGGCGTCCCCGTTTGAGCCTGAAGATCACCCCACAGCGCATAGGCTCGCTGGATCAGGGGGACATAGGCTGGATCTTCGAAGTAGGCCTCCCGGATGATGCGGGACCGGCCGTGCGAGGCGCCGCGGTCATGGGCGGGGGTGAACTGCTCGAGGCCCAGCACCCGGAGGCCGCGGCGGGCGAGGTGATGCGCCGCGGCGCTCCCCATCGCGCCCAGGCCCAGAATAATTACGTCATAGACAGCCATCGATTGGCCCCCGTATCATAGACAGCATCATGGCGCGCAGCAGGACTGCTTCGCGGGAGCCGGTTCGCCGCCCTACGTCCGCGAAACTGCGCGCGATTCTCGAAGACGTCGGCACGCCTCCCCCGTCGGCGTTCGTCCCCGCGGGATTCCAGGAGGCCGCGCTGGCCGCCATACGCACGAACGACGTCCTGGTGGTCGCTCCGACCGGCAGCGGAAAGACCTGGATCGCCGAACAGGCGATGGCCGAGATCCTCGCTCGCGGCGGCAGTGCCTGGTACACGACTCCGCTGAAGGCGCTCTCCAATCAGAAGTACCACCGGTTCAGCGGTCTGTACGGTGCCGACTACGTCGGGCTGCTCACCGGAGAACGGCGCATCAACGCGCAGGCGCCGGTCATTGTGGCCACGACAGAAATCCTGCGGAACGCACTGTACGGCGACGCCTTGGCTCCGGATTTGATTGTGCTCGATGAAGCCCACTACCTGGCCGACGCCGAGCGCGGCACCGCGTGGGAAGAGATCGTGCTGTTCGCGGCCGCGTCCAGCCACCTGCTGCTGCTGTCGGCTACGTTTCCGAATTCCCGATCCTTTGCGGCGTGGATGGCCGGCGTGCGGGGGAACCGGCCCGACGTGATCATCGAGTCTGTCCGGCCGGTGCCGCTGCGCCAGGTCCTGGTCGACCACCGCGGCCGCCTGCTGCCGCCCGACGGGATGGGGCATTTCACCGCCGGCGCCCGCGCCCCCGCGTGGCTGGCCGGGCTCATGCGCTCGCTGGAACATTACCGTCTGCTGCCGGCAATTCTGTTCTTCCCATCGCGCCGCCAGTGCGATGCGGCGGCGCGCGAGCTGGCCCCGCTCCATGCGTTCGGCCCTGAACTCCGCGCGGCGGCCCTGGCGCGGTGGGAGCGCGAATACCCGTTCCTCCGCCACCATCCGTTTCGCAGCGCCGTGATTGACTCGGGGGTGGCCCCCCACCACGCCGGCCACACGACGGGCTGGCGGCTGGCGGTCGAGGATCTCCTGGCGCGGGGGTTGATCCGCGCGGTGTGCGCCACCACCACGCTGGCCAGCGGGCTGGACGTCCCCGCGCGCACGGTCGTGCTGACGACGCTGGTGCGGAACAGTCCCGACGGGCCGGTCTCGCTCACGCCGACAGAATTTCATCAGATGAGCGGCCGGGCGGGTCGGCGCGGGAAGGACGCCATCGGCGTGCTCGTACTGCCCGCCGGATCCCTTGACGAGGTGCGCGAAGGGCAGGCCCTCACAGACGCCGAGCCCGATCCCATCACGTCGTCGTTCACGCCGGGCTACATACAAGTCCTCAACCTCCTCAGCCGGTATGCGCTGGCGGAGGCTCTGCGCTCGCTCGACCGTTCTCTGGCCGCATTCGAGCGGCGGGACGAGACGACACGTCTCCGGCAGGCCATCGCCGAGATTCCACCCGATGAATTGACCGCGCGTCCGTGCGACGACCGGCTGGTCACCCGGGGACGCTACGACCGGATGCGTGAGCGCCTCCCGAAGCTGCAGAAGCAGGTGAAGCAGGGGCGGGCATCCCCAGACGACGTCGCCGCGCTCGAAGTGGACATCGCCGCGTGGGTGTGCGCGACGTGTCCGGTGGAAGCGACGTGTCTGGCCACCATCGAGGCGCTGCGGGCGCGCGAATTGAGGCGGTCCTCACTGCGCCAGGCCCTTCACGCGGTGGAAGGCGCGCTGAGCGATGAATTCATGCGCCGGGCCGGAGTTCTGCAGCGCCTGGGATACCTCGATGACTCATTCCGGTTGACTGCCGACGGGCGGTGGGCCATCGAACTCCGGCACCCCAGAATGCTGATCCTTGGTGAGACGGTCCGCCGCAGCCTGGTCGGGGGATCCACGGCGGCCTGGGCCGCCCTCGCCGGCGCGCTGGCGACGGAGCGTGCGCCGCGCCGCGGCGGAGAAGCCGACCTGTCGGCGTTGGCCAAACTCGCCCGTGAGATCGCCGACGTGGAACGGCAGTTCGCGCTGCCCCCCGACGCGGTGGCGCTGCAGTTCGAGCGCGAATACGATCCGATCAGTCGCCGGCGGGTCGCGTCGCCGGCCGACCGCCGTGCGGATGCCGTCGTGGCCTGGATGCGGGGCGCGGAGTGGGCGCAACTGGCGGCGGAGTCTCAGGCGGAGGAAGGTGATCTGCAGCGAATCATCCTGCAGGCGGCTGAGATCCTGATGCAGCTCGAGGGCCTGCCGTTTCCGGACGTGCGCACCGCCGCCCGCGATGCGCGCCTACGGCTGCTGCGGGCACCCGTCGTCTAGAACAACTCACTCGACTCACTCAACTCACACGACTCACTCAACTAGAAGCCGGTAGGAATCCTCAGGGCAGGGGAATAGCTGCGAGCAAGTAATTTGGGTGAGTTGTGTAGGTTCTGTGAGTTGTGTGAGTTCGACTATGCGAGACTGTCCGGTCTGCTCCACGGCAATGATCGCGCGGTTCGCCAGCGAGTGCGAGCCGCCGGTGGCTTGGTCATGCCCGGAGTGCGGGCTGCTGCAGTTGGAAAGCGGCGGCCGCGAATTCTCGGCGGAGGAACTCGACGTGGTCCGGTCCCTGCAGCCCGTCCAGATCGGCCCGCGCCGGCGGAGGGCCGCCGGGCCGGCAGCCGTACAGGCGCGCGAGATCCTCGAGGCGTTCAACATCCGACCGCCCGCTGACGTCGAGGCGCTGGCCGAACGGCTCGGCTATCCGGTGCGCTGGCGATCGCTGAGCGCAGCATACCGGGGCGGGCTCGAGGGAGACAGCGAGCACCGGATCCTCATCCTCAATCGGGACTACCCGTTTCGCAGTGACGGTGAACGGCGGTGGGCCGTTGCCGAAGAACTCGGCCACGCCGTCCTCGGCCACACCGCACTCGCGGCCAGCGACGTCCCCGGCGGCGCACCGCGCATGCGCGAGCGGATGCGGGCCGGGGAAGAGGTCCATGCCAAAGCCTTTGCCGCAGAACTGCTGATGCCGGCGGCAGTCGTGCGCGCGGCGTTCCAGCGGCTCGAACCCACGATCCTCCACACGCTGGGCACCAACGACCGGGACCGGGCGATCCGCACCGTCATCGCCGACCTCGCCCGCGAATTCCGCGTGTCGCAGCATGCCCTGCGGATCCGCCTCAGAGAACTCGGCCTCCTCACGTAACTGTGTTGACTGGGCCCTCGGACTTGTGTTAGCGTCGATACCATCGTAGTGCTGGAGGTTCGACCCATGGTGATTCGGGCGGGCATCGATCTCGCGTGTGTCAGCGGCCCGGCAGCGGGCCGGCCCTGCTCCCATGGGCGTCAGAGCGTGAGCGTGGTTGGAGGGAATGCCGTGTAGGCAATCCCACTCAAGGTCATCCCGGGGCGCAGGGTCGATGTGGACCCTGCGCTTTTGATTTTTCAAAGGAGGTCTAGCGATGAAAGTCACACGGCACGCGCCGGCGGCAGTCGAGATCCGGCCGTTTCGCGTCGCGGATTATGAGGATGTCGTGGCGGTCAGCAACGCCGTCTTGCCCGACCGGCCGAGCACCGTCGAGGAGTGGCGATACGACGACGAGCACTACGACAAGAAGTGCGTGAACGAACGGTTCGTCGCCGAAGACAAAGCCTCGGGCAGCATTGCCGGGTACGCCGGGATCTGGAACGTTGCGTGGGCCTTTGACCCGCAGAAGTTCGGATCGGAGGTCCGGGTCCATCCCCAGTGGCAAGGGCGCGGTATCGGGTCCGCGCTGTGGGATCATCTTGAGCACGACCTGCGCGCGCGGCAGGCGGTTTCAGTGAAGACGAACATTTGGGAGAAGATGCCTGAGGCGATGCAGTTTGCGATGGCGCGAGGCTTCACCGAAGTGATGCGCGCCTGGGAGTCGCGGCTGGACGTCGCGGCATTCGCATTCGACCGGTTTGCGCCGTACGTGCACGCGGCCGGCTCACACGGGGTCACGATTACCACGTTGGCCGCGGAGCGGGCGAAGGATCCGGAGAACCTGCAGCGCCTGCATGCGATGGAGGCCGAGATTGCTCAGGACATCCCCCGGCCGCCCGACGAGGTACACACGCCGGTGACCTTTGAGATGTTCCGGGAGTACGCGGTGGACGCGCCCTGGGCGCTCAACGATGCCTATTACATCGGCGTGGTTGACGGCGAGTACGCCGGGCTGAGCGCGCTGTTCAAACCCAAGACCGGCGACTGGCTCAACCAAGGGCTCACCGGCGTGCGGCGGCAGTTCCGCGGCCGCCACGTGGCCACGGCATTAAAGGTCAGAACCGTCGAATACGCGCGCGACCACGGGGTGCGGGAGATCCGGACGTGGAACGAGATCAACAACGCGGCCATCCTGGCAATTAATGTCAAGTTCGGGTTTGTCCGCCAGCCCGTGTGGATCACGTTCTCGAAAGAGTACGCGTAGGGAAGAGAGGGCAGGATGCAGACCGCTGCCGGCATCCGTATCCGACATCAGCATGACTCGGACTATGACGCGATCGCCCGGATCCGCCGCGCCGTCTTCCCGGACTGGCCGATCACGGCCGCGCAGATCCGAGAGTTCGAGGCGGAGGTCGATCCGGAGCGCTTCGTGTTCGAGAAATTTGTTGCCGAGGATCGGGACTCGGGCGAGGTGGTCGCGACGGGGAGCTACCATCAACTGCCCTGGTCGTTCCACCCGGACCGGTACCGTCTGCGGCTCACGGTCCACCCGGACTGGCAGGGCCGGGGCATCGGCCGCGCGATGATGGATCGCCTGCTGTCGGAATTGCGGGCGCGAGGGGCGCGGTGGGTGAAAGAAATCGTCCGCGAAGACCACGGCCGCGCCATCGCATTCGTACGCCGATACGGTTTCACCGAGTACTCGCGCAGCTTCGAATCACGGCTGGACGTGGTGCGGTGTGATCTGGCGCCCTTCGCGCACTACGCACGGACAGTCGCAGATCTCGGGATCACGCTGACGACGCTGGCGGAGGAACTCCGGTCCCGCCCCGACTGCCTGCCGGCGGTCTACGAGATGCACTGTATCCTGGACATGGGGGCCCCGCGCGATGATCCCGGGCTGCCCACCCCGCCGGCCTTCGTGGACTTCCGGCGCAGCGGCATCGACAGCCCGATGGCCCTGCACGACGCGTACTTCCTGGCGAAATACGGCGAGATGTATGTCGGCGAGAGCGTCCTCAAGCGCAGTGATGCCGATCCGGCATGGCTGCACCAGGAGCTCACCGGCGTGATCCCGGGCTGCCGCGGGCTCGGTATCGCCACAACGCTGAAGGTCCGCACGGTGGAATACGCCAAGGCTCATGGCCACCGCGTCATTCAGACCTGGAACAGCAGCAAGAATGGGCCCATGCTGGCCATCAATGGGAAACTCGGATTCGTCCGCCAGCCCGCGTGGCTGGAGTTCCAGTTGGAGCTCTGAAAGAACAGGGAACCGGGAACGGGGAACTGAAAGAGGAGCAGCATGTCGCTTCCTGTCATCCAGCTCACAGGCACGCCGTACGAGATGGGCCGTGAACAGGGCCGGCGGCTGGCGGGAGCGATCTCGGAAAACCTTCGTATCTACTACGACCGGTTTCAGCGCGAAGCCAAACTCACCGTGGACGAGGTCCGGTCCCGTGGTCGGCAGTACCTTGCCGTGATGGACGGCGCGGCCCCTCCCTACGCGGCGATGGTCCGCGGGGTCAGCGACGGATCAGGGATCCTCCTCGACGACGTGGCCGCATTGAACGCCCGCTACGAGATTCTCTACAGCCAGTACTCGACGATCAACCAGACGCTTGCCGCTCAGGCCGCGGCGGGCGTCCCCGCGTTGGAACCCGACGGCTGCACGGCGTTCGCGGTGCTGCCGGAGGCATCCGCCGACGGCCACCTGTGGCTGGGACAGAACTGGGACTGGTTCCCGCAGGTCCGGGGCGCGATCCTCCGCATGCGACAGGCGGACGGGATGACCATCGCCGCCTTCACCGAAGCGGGGATTGTCGGCGGCAAGATCGGGATGAACTCGGCCGGATTGGGGCTGGTCATCAACGGCCTGCTCAGCAACCACGACGACTGGTCGCGCCTGCGGACGCCGTTCCACGTGCGCACCTGGATGATCCTCCAGCAGCACACGCTGGCCGAGGCGGTGGCGTTGATCACCGATGAACCGCGGTCGTGTTCGGCCAACTTCTTGATGGGGAAGGCGAACGGGGAAGCGGAAGTGGTCAACATCGAAGCCGCTCCGGAGACAACTTGCCGCCTGCTCCCTGCCGGCGGGACCTTCGCGCATGCCAACCACTTCGTCGATCCGGCCGCGCTCGGGGTCTGGCAGCCGCTGGCGGAGGAGAAGACATCGACCTACCCCCGCATGGCCCGGATGACGCACATGTTGGAGGATGGACGTGCGTCGGGCAGGATCGATCGGACGGCCATGATGGCGATGCTGGCCGATCATACCGGGCACCCGGACTCGGTCTGCCGGCACCCGAATCCCCACCTGCCCGAGGAAGAACGGGTCGAGACTGTCGTGTCGGTGCTGCAGGACCTCACCGCCCGCCGCATGTACGTCGCCGCGGGCACGCCGTGCGTGACGCCGTTCATCGAAATCACGCTCGACTGATGTCTTCTTGTGAATGAGCCTTCCCTCTCCTTCGATCTGGCGTTCATAGCGGTTCTTGTCGTCGTGGCCTTCGCCACCGCGGTGAAAACCACCCTGGGATTCGGCTTTCCCTTGATCGCCGTGCCCATCTCCGCCAACCTCATCGGCGCGCGGACGGCGGTCGTGCTCATCGCGATTCCGGTGCTGTTCTCCAACCTCCTCATTCTGCTGCGGGGCGGAGGAACTGTCGATGAACTGCGTCAGTTCTGGACGATGCTGGCCGGTGTGATCCTCGGCACGGTGATCGGCGCGCAGTTCCTGGGCGTGCTCGATCCCGGGATGCTGTCGCTCATCGTCGGAGTCACGACGCTGGCGTTTGCCGTCGTCGCCTTCGCCGGCGGCGTGCCCGCCATTTCCCGCCGCGCGCGCACGTACGCGGGACCCGCCGTGGGCGTGGCGTCCGGCGTGATGGGTGGGACGACCGGCATCTTCGCGCCGCTGATTGCGGCCTACGTCCACTCCCTGCGGGTGGACAAACGGGCGTTTGTGTTCTGGCTGACCGCGTCCTTCTTCCTGGGCGGGGTGACCCAGGCGCTCAGTTACGCCCGCCTCGGTCTCTATACCGGCTCGCTGGCGCTCTATGCGCTGGCGGCCTGTCTGCCCGTGCTGGCCGGCACGAAGGTGGGATTTTGGCTGCAGGACAAGCTGCCCGCCGAGACGTTCCGGCGCTTCGTGCTCGGGCTCATTTTCGTCAGCGGGCTCACGCTGATTCTCCGGCAGCTCCTCTAGCGGAGCCGATCCCGAAGCCACTCATACACGGCCCACAGCGCGCCGGCCCCGAAGACCACCACCGCGATGGCGCCGCTGGCGATGGCCAGCCCGGCCACGAGGAACAGCGCGTCGCGATTCAACAATCCCACTCCCAGGGCCAGGACGCTGAGCGCGGGCAGGGTGTTGAAGAACGGGATCGGCAGCACCAGGATGACGCCGATGACGCACATCACGACGGCGATGGCCCGCGTGATGATCCCCTCATCGATCGGCAGGGGCCGCTCGCGGGACAACTCCTCCAACCGCCGCAGCAGCGGGACGCCGCGCTCCCGCAGTCGCCGGAGGCCGCGGCCGGTGAGCCGGTAGGCGCGGACCCGCTGCGGCAGCCACGGCTGCGGCAGCCCCCACAGCATCTGGACGCCGAGCAGGAAATACAGGAGGCCCACGACGACCGCGACGCCCGGAGGCAGGACCGGGATGAACGTGGGCAGGGCCAGCACGATCATCAACAACCCAAAGCCCCGCCGCTGCACGCGGTCGGCCAGTTCGCCCACGGTGACGGGGTCGTCGCCGCGCAGCATCTCGGCGAGGATAGCCGACAGCGTCTTGCCCTTATTCATACCGCAGGGCTTCGATGGGGTTCTTCGTAGCCGCCCGGACCGCCGGCACCAGGCCGAACACCACGCCAATCACGACCCCCACGCCGGCGGCCAGCGCCAGCGCCTGGGGAGTGATCACCGGGATCAGCGGCGAGTAGCGGGCCGCCGCCTCGACACCGATCCAGGCCAGGACCACCCCGACGGCCGATCCGACCAGCGAGAGGACCGCCGCTTCGATGAGGAACTGGGCCAGGATCGCGCCCGTGGTGGCGCCGACCGCTTTCCGCAGCCCGATCTCGCGGGTCCGTTCGCTGACGGCGACCAGCATGATGTTCATGATGCCGACCCCGCCGACGAGGAGCGAGATCGCGCCGAGACCTGAGACGAGCGCGGTCATGATCGTGAGGATCCGGTCCAGCAGGCTCAGCACCTCGCGCTGCTCGAGGATACTGAAGTCTTCCTCCTTATGCCTGGCCAGCAGGAGGGTTTTGATCTGCTCTTTTGCCGGCTGGAGATTGCGGGGATCGCGCGAAAATGCCCAGATGCGGTGCACGCGGTTGCTCTGCGTCAGCGCTTCGGCCGTTGACAGCGGGATGATCACGGTCGTGTCGACGTTGAAGCCCAGCGACAGGAGGTCAGACTTCGCGAAGTAGCCGACGACGGTAAACGGCACGGTGCCGATCATCACCGTCGCCGGCAGCGGCCGGTCGGTGAGACCCACCTGATCCGCCGCTGCGCTGCCGAAGACGACCACGCGGCGGCGCGACGCAGCGTCCGCGGCAGTGAGTGTTCGCCCGCGCGCGGGTTCGAGTTTGAAGAAGCGCTCGATGCCGACGGTTCCCCCCAGCAGGAACGGCACGGTCTCGTGATCCCCGTAGGAGACGATCCGGCCGAGGAACATCATCGCCTGGACCTCACGCACGGCCGGCACCGTCCGCAACGCGGTCACGTCTCCGGTCGTCAGCGAGGACGTCGCGCCGAGCTGGGTCGCGGCCGGCAGGCCGCCCTGAGGCGAGGCGCCGGGGAGAACTGCGAGGAGATCGGGTCCCAACCCGACGATGAGCTGTTCCGCCTGCTGCCGCACGCCTTCGCCGACGGCGATGAGCGCGATGACCGCAAAGACCCCGATGACCACGCCCAACATCGTCAGGGCGGAGCGCGCTTTGGCGGCACGAATCGAGTCCAGCGCCGTGCGCAAAGCGTCGGCGAGCAGTCTCATCTGGTGACCCGCCCGTCTTCGAGGCGGACGGATCGGTCGGCGATCCCTCCGACCTCCGGATCGTGCGTGACCAGGACCACGGTGAGGCCCTGGGCATGCAGGGCATGGAAGATGCCCAGGATCTCGCGGCCGGTCTTCTGATCGAGGTTGCCCGTCGGTTCATCGGCGAGGAGGATCTGCGGGTTCATGATCAGCGCCCGGGCGATCGCGACGCGTTGCTGCTCGCCCCCGGACAGTTCATTGGACCGGTGGCCCACGCGGTCGGTGAGGCCCACCCGGTCGATCAACTCCGCGGCGCGCCGCTTCCCGTCGACCGGATGCCGCGCGTAGAGTGTCGGCAGCAGCACGTTGGTCATGACGGTGGCGCGAGGCAGCAGGTTGAAGGTCTGGAACACGAAGCCGAACGTTTCATTGCGCAGGTGTGCCCGTTCCCGTCCGTTCAGGCCGCCGACATCCCGGCCGTCGAGCAGGTACCGGCCCCGGTCGGGACGGTCCAGCAGGCCGATGACGTACAGCAGTGTGGATTTGCCGGAGCCCGAGGGCCCGGCGATCGCGACGAATTCTCCCCGTTCGATGCGCAACGAGACCCCTGACAGCGCCTGCACGCGCACGGAACCGGGACGGTAGCCCTTCCAGAGTTCGTCGATGTCAACAAGCGGCACGGTATTCAGTATATAGCGGGGCGGAGGAGAGTCCATTGGGCGCGCGGAAGGGGCACGCATGGCCCGGCGCGTCAGATGGGGGCTGGCAGGCACGCTCTGCGGCATCATGTTGATGACTGCCGTGCCTGTCGTCGCCGCTCAGGACGCGCCGGTCCCGCTGGAGGTCATCGCCAAGAACCTCGCCGAGAACGTGCTGGGGGAGGGCCTCGTCAAGCGCGTCCAGGTGCTCCGTGGGGGCCGGCACATCAAAATCGATTGGGAGGCTGCGCTCTTCCGCACGACCAACTCGACGGCGCGGAACCGGGAGCAGTTGCGCAGTGAGGCCCTGCTCGCGACCGGGTCCATCATGGGCGTGCTGCGACCCGAACTGATCGTGTTCCGCATCTGGGTGGGGCCGCAGACCATGGTGGCGGGACGCCGCCACAATGACGGCCGGTTCATCATCACCTACGCCAAGGAACTGGGAGGCTAGCCGTGCCCGCCCGGCACGGATGGACCGCGCATGACCGCCGGTTCCTGGCCAGCATCATCCAGCAGGTCTGGCGCAACTGTCACGCGTTCGTCACGGTGGCGATGGAACGCGGGCCGGCCGAGGCCGTGTATGCCCTGGAAGAACTGTCGGACTGGGCGGTCGCGCAGCGCAAGAATCTCAGTCCGCGCTCAGGGCAGCGGCCGCGGCTGGTGACCCCGCCGGCGCTGCGGGTCGGTCGGGAACTGCTCGATGACATCGAGACCGTGGCCGGCCGTGCGCGGGAACTGCTGGACCGTATCCATGCCACCGCCGAGGCCGATGAGGTCGAAGAGGAGACCCTCAGCGTTATCGAGGGCGTGCTGGGTTGGACCGGGTTGATGGCCGCGCAGTTGGGGCTGGCCCGCCACCTCAAGCCGCAGACGATCTGGTTCGAACGGTGAATGGATTACGACGCGGCCTACCGGGAAATCGAGTCCCTCGCCAACGAGCGCCAGCAGGACTTTGAACAGGCGGTCGTCGACTACTTGCACGACCGGGTTCCGCACTACTCGTGGGTCGGGATCTACTGGGTGGAGGGATCGGATCTCGTACTCGGCGCCTGGAAGGGTCCCGAAGCCACTGCACACACCCGCATCCCGATCGGCACCGGCGTCTGCGGCGCAGCCGCGGCTTCGGGGAGGACCGAAGTCGTCGCCGACGTGTCCGCGGATCCACGCTATCTTGCCTGCTTTCCGTCCACGAAATCCGAAGTCGTCGTCCCGATTTTCTCGGATGGGCATGTCATCGGCGAGATCGACATCGACAGCGCCGACCTCGACGCGTTTGGGGCCGGCGATCAGCGGTTTCTCGAACGGATCGCGGACCTTCTCAACGTGGTGAGGGCGTCATAGCGGAAACAGCTCACGACGTGATCGTTCACCAGGCCCGCCGCCTGCATGTACGCGTAGCAGATCGTCGGCCCCACGAATTTGAAGCCGCGCTGAACTAGATCCCGGCTCATCGTCTCGGCCAGGGGCGTCTTCGCCGGGAGGTCCGCCATCCGGCGGAAGCGGTTGCGGACGGGCCGGCCGTCGACAAACGACCAGATGTACTGGTTGAAGGAGCCCCATTCCCGCTGGATGTCGAGGAACCGGCGGGCATTCGTGATCGCGGCCTCAATCTTCCCGCGGTTGCGGATGATGCCGGAGTCGGCCAGCAGCCGGCGGACGTCGCGGGCGCCGAACCGGGCCACCCGGCGCGGATCGAACCCGGCAAACGCCTCCTTCAAGGCCCGCCGTTTCTTGAGGATCAGATCCCAGCTCAAGCCGGCCTGGAATGCGTCGAGGAGGAGAAACTCGAAGTGCTTCCGGTCCCGGCGGACCGGCACGCCCCACTCCCGGTCATGGTACCGTCGGAGGAGTGCGCTGCCTTCTGCCCATGTGCAGCGCTGGAGACGTTCCATCGCCGCTACCGTTCGGCTCTGACCCGGTTCTTCAGCACGCCAATCCGCTCGATCTCGGCTTCCACCACGTCTCCCACCTGCAGCCATTTCGGTGGGGTGAATCCCATCCCCACCCCCTCGGGCGTGCCCGTGGCCAGGAGGTCGCCGGGCTCCAGGGTCATGCCGAGGGAGAGCACCGCGATCAGTGTGGCGACTGAGAACAGCATGTTGGCGGTCGTGGAGTTCTGACGCACCTCCCCGTTGACCCGCATCGAGAGACGCAGGGCCTGGGGATCGGGGATCGCGGATCGGTGGACAATCCACGGTCCCATCGGCGCCGACGTGTCCAGGGATTTTCCCTTGAACCACTGCTGATGCCGGCGCTGCAGATCCCGCGCCGTCACGTCGTTCATGATCGTGTAGCCGAACACGTGGTCCAAAGCGTCCGACTCCGCGATGTTCTTCCCGCGGCGCCCGATGACCGCGACCAGCTCGACCTCGTAATCGAGGGCTTCGGTGGCACGGTGATAGGTCACCGGGGCCCCGGGGCCGATCACCGCCGTCGGCGGTTTGGTGAAGAAGACCGGAACCTCCGGCGGCGCCACCCCGCCCTCGCGGGCGTGTTCAGCGTAATTCCGTCCCATGCAGAAGATGTTCTTGCGCGGGCGCGGGATCGGCGCCCGCAACGTCGTCCGGCTCAGCGGCCGCGTGGGGCGGCCCGCGCCGGCCCACTCCTGTGCGTCCTCGTACAGAGCCCGGAGGGTCCGGACTGGGACCGTGTCGATCAACGCGATCATGTCCGCCGGCGGCGGAACCTTGCGGCGGCGCGCCAGCGGCGCCACGTCGACGACCCGGTCCCCGAGCACGAAGCCGAGCCTCAGTTCGTTGCCTGTCTGGTACGTGGCAATTCGCATCGCCCACTGCGCTCCTTCAGTCCCCTGGTCTCCACCCCAGGCCATCCGGGGTTAGGTGGACCTCGGTCCCGAGCGCCGCACACAGGCGCTGCAGCTTCTGTTCGATCTCCCTCCGCTCGACCCCCGCGGCCAGCCTGGCCTGGAACTCGCGGACGACCGTGGGGACCAGCCTCAGCGTCCCCGGGCGGCCGCCGGCATACTCCAGGACGCACAAGAACGACTGGTCGTTGCGCTCGACCGGATCGACCGCGTAATCGTCGACAAAGTCGCCGCTGCTGTAGAGGACCGCCCGGCCGCGGTGCGTGCCGACTCCGCGGAAGACGTGCGGGCTGTGGCCGAACACGAGGTCGGCGCCGGCATCGATGAGGCGGCGGGCCGCATCGACGTGTTCTCGCGGCGGCTCGTAGCCCCAGTTCGGCCCCCAGTGCAGGGAGGCTACCACCACGTCGGCGTCCGGCCGCACCGAGGAGATGACCGCACACAGCTCGTCACACCGGACATCATTGCCCGAGAACGGGACGTAGAAGAGGCCCGGCCGGCGCGGGCCGGCCGCCCACCCAGGTTCGTTGTCGGTGCAGGCGACCATTGCGACCGTGGTCGCTCCCGCCACAAACGTGGCCGGCCGCTGCGCTTCCTCCAGCGTGCGCCCGGCTCCGGCATGCGCGATGCCGTGGCGGTCGAGCACGTCCACGCACTCGAGCAGCGCGTCGGCCCCGTAGTCCAGGGTGTGGTTGTTCGCCAGCGAGACGGCGGCGACGTGGCCGGCGGTGAGGACAGCCACGTTGGCGGCATCACTGCGGAACGTGAACATCTTGCCGGGCTCGGGCCGGCCGCCGTCGGCGATGACGCACTCGAGGTTGCAGACCACGGCGTCCGCACGGCGCAGCAGCGGAAGGGTATCTCCCCAGGGGGACTCCGCCGGACCGCGGGCCAGTGCGCGGTTCACCAGCCGTCCCAGCATCACATCGCCGAGCAGGATCAGATTCATTCGCCGCGGGTCCGGTCGAGCACCTCGTAGGTGGTGGCGTAGTCATTTTCGGCATTCCGGGGATGCCGCTCCCGCCGCACGACGGCCCATTCTTCGGCCGGCAGCGGCGGGAGCCAGGTATCGCCGGGCACATCGCCGTGGACGCGGGTGAGGTAGATGCGGTCGGCGCTGGGCAGGGCCAGCGCGTAGATGTCCGCGCCCCCGATCACGAATACCTCCGCGTCGCCCGCCGCCCGCCGCAGCGCCTCGTCCATCGAGCTGACGACCTCACAGCCCGGCGCCGCGTACGCTGGGTTGCGCGTCAGCACGACCATCTTCCGGCCCGGCAGCGGCCCGCCCACACGCGAGCGAATCGACTCGTAGGTCTTCCGGCCAACGATCACGGGGTGGCCCATCGTCAGGGCTTTGAACCGCCGCAGGTCGGCGCGCAGGCGCCACGGGAGATCGCCCTGCCGCCCGATCACGCCGTTGTCGGCGGCGGCGACGACGAGCGAGACCTTCATGCCGGGGTGTGGATTCGCCTGCGGGGCAGCCGCGGGTGGTAGTCGGTGACGGCGAAGTGATGCGCTCGGAACGCGAACAGATCGGCGACAGCCGGATCGACGGTCACCGTCGGAAACCGTTGCGGCTCGGTAGCCAGCATCGCCCGGACGTCTTCGACCTGCCCGAGGTAGATGTGCGCGTCGTCAATCCAGTACACCAGTTCCCGCGCGCGGTACCCGGTGACCTGGGCGATCATCAGGGTCAGCGCGGCGTAGTGGATCAGGTTGTAGACGAGCCCGACCGGCGCGTCGGCACTGCGCTGGCGGTGGGTGAGGACCAGATCGCCCCGCTTTGTGTTGATGTGGACGTGCACCCACCCGTGGCAGGGTGGGACGACGGCCTTGCGATCTTGTCCGTCGGCGGCCAACACGTAGGGAGGGATCCATGGTGTGAGTTCGTGGTGGCGGGCATCCGGACGCGCCCTGATCTGTTGGATCAAGGCCGCCACTTGATCGAAGGTGCCGGTGGACGTCGGGAATCTTCGGAACGCCGCACCGTAGGATCCCGGTCCCAGATCCCCCGGGGGCAGTCCGAACGCCGCGGCGGCTTCGGGCACCACCCAGCGGTCCCACCAGAAACAGCCGAATGACTCCAATTCCTCCTGGGTCTGGGCGCCGTTGAGAAACGCGCACAGTTCCCCCAATGCCTGCGAGAACGGCGACGGCCGCGTCCCGCGCGCCGGGGAGCTGGCGATGTCGCGCTCGGTCACGACCGGGAACCCGTTCTCCAGCCGGAAACGCAGCTGATGGCCGATGATCTTCAGCGCCGGCGTGCCGTGTTCGGTGAGGACCTCCTCGCCGGTCGTGAGGATGCGGAGGAGAAGATCCCGGTACTGCGTGTCCGGTGTTCTCTGTTCGAACGGCACATATTCCGTCATGGGCGCCTGACCGGCACTTGTGGTTGTCCCCAGGGGAGAGGTGCGGGCGAAGGAGGCGTGTGTGAGTTCAGCGTTATTGCTCGGTGGGGAGCCAGCGTGGAGGCGATCAGCCCAGCTTGAAGGCTCCTCCCCCCTGAGGGTCTTTGGGGTAATTCACGCCGGAGGCAGAAACTCCTGCCGAGATATCAACATATTGTGGATAACCTGTGGAGCAGGCCCTAGAGACGGCGGCGAGCGGGTGTTCGTGAGGTTAAGGGGTCAGACCCCTTAGGTGTCTCCATGTTGGAGTCCCCGGACAGACAGGGCGGACCCGCCGGACGGGGAAGACGCAGTCATGGAACTGTCGGTGGACGAACTGGCGGAGCGGATCGTCTCCGTGCTCTCGACGCATCCGCGCCGTGAATACGACCGGCCGGGGCTGCGGCGGGCGGCCGTTCTGGTTCCGCTCGTGGTAGCCGACGGCCGCGTCCACGTCCTCCTTACCAAGCGCACGGAGACCGTGGAGCACCACAAAGGCCAGGTCTCCCTGCCGGGTGGGTCGACCGACGCGGGGGACGCCGATGCGGTGGCGACCGCCCTGCGGGAAACCGAGGAGGAACTCGGGATTCCTCCGCACCGGGTCCGAGTCTTGGGCACCCTCGATGATGTGCCCACCTTCGTCAGTGGGTTCGTCGTGACGCCCATCGTCGGGATCATCCCGCATCCCCTCGAGCTGCGGATCAGCGCCGACGAGATCGCGGAGGTCCTGATCGTGCCGCTCGAGACGTTCGCGGACCCCACAAAGGTCCGCGTCGAGGAACGGGATCGCGACGGCGAACGGGTGCAGCTCCTCTTCTACCAGCATGAGACGCACGAGATCTGGGGGGCCACGGCCCGGATCCTCAGAAACTTCCTCGACTCCGTGTTCGGGCCGCGGGCATGATTGCCGTCATTTCCGACATCCACGGAAACGCCTGGGCATTGCGGGCGGTCCTCCAGGAGCTGGACCGGCTGCGGCCCGCGCTGGTGGCGGTTGGCGGGGATCTCGCGTTTGGTGGCCCGGCGCCCGCGGAATGCGTCGAGTTGATTCGCCGCCGCGGGTATCCGGCCATTCGGGGCAACACAGACGAGTGGGTCACCGATCCGGCGGCGGCCCCGGATCCGATTTCGAGGTGGGCGGCCGAACGTCTGGGCGACGAGCAACGGCGTTACGTGGCGTCCCTGCCGTTTCTTTGGCGGTACGCCCAGGGAGCGCGCGGCGACCTCGTCGTTGTCCACGCCACGCCGTGGAGCATCACGGAGGTGGTGCCGCCCGATGCCGGTCCTCTCCTGGTGGAGCGGGTGTTCCAGGAAGCGAACGCGGCGGCGGTCGTCTATGGGCACATCCACGTGGCGCACCAGCGGCGTGCTGATTCCAGGCTGTTGGTGAACGCGGGCAGTGTGGGCAT
This sequence comes from bacterium, assembly GCA_035292085.1. Classification (GTDB taxonomy): domain Bacteria; phylum Sysuimicrobiota; class Sysuimicrobiia; order Sysuimicrobiales; family Kaftiobacteriaceae; genus DASXUC01. The sequence continues at coordinate 57,203 of DATDQT010000152.1, read as the reverse complement.
GCCCTTTGACGGCGACCAGCGCGCGTCGTTCGCCACGCTTGAGGAGACGTCCGAGGGTTGGTCGGCGCAGATCCACCGCATTCCCTACGACATCGATGCGGCGGTCGGCGCGTCGCGGAAGAGCGACAACCCGGGGGGCGAGCGGTATGCAAGACGGCTTGAAACCGCGCAATTCGGCCCGTAAATGCGCGCAGATAGTGAAATATCCGCTGATTTCCCCGATCTTCTGCCAGTATTTGCCGATTTCTGCCGCCGGAGGGAGGGAGAGCCTGTTCGGGGCCTTGTGTTTGGACGGTGCTTCGATTGGTATATTGAAGGAGTAGGCCCCGGAGGTCTAGTTCATGAAGCCGCTCAACTCGCCCGTGTTTACCGTCGGTGTCGTCGGCACCCTCGTCGGCGTTTCTCCGTCCACCATCCGCCGCTGGGAGGTCAGGGGCCTGATCGCTCCACGTCGCGAAGGCCGCACCAGCCGCCGTCTCTACTCCTGGCGCGACGTCGAACGCCTGCAAGAGATCCGTTACCTGGTCACGCGCCGCCGGATCCGGCTGCGCGACGTCAGACTGCACCTCACCCCGCGCACGCCGCCTGCGGTGCTGCCATCGCCGGCCGGTACCCGCAGGCGGCGACGCGCTCCACTCGCCCTCACCCTCCAGGCCGCTTCGATCGGCTAGACTGAAGGCAGCATGAGAACGGTGTACGCCGACTACGGTGCCACCACGCCTGTCGACCCACGCGTGGTCGAGGCGATGCTGCCGTACTTCACCGACCGGTTCGGCAATGCCAGCAGTGTCCACCAGTTCGGCCAGGACGCCCGCGAGGGCGTCGACCGCGCCCGGGCGACGGTCGCGGGGGTCGTCGGCGCCAGACCGCAGGAAATTGTCTTCACCAGCGGGGCCACGGAGGCGGACAATTTTGCCGTCCTCGGGGCGGCGTACGCCAACGAAGACCGGGGCCGCCATATCGTGACGACCAGCGTCGAGCACCACGCCGTGCTCGAGCCCTGCCGCTTCCTGGAAGCGAGAGGGTTCGAGGTCACGTACCTCCCGGTTGACCGTGCTGGGATGGTCGGTCCAGATGACGTCCTCGCCGCGCTGCGCAAGGACACGATCCTCGTGTCGGTGATGCACGCCAACAATGAGATCGGCACGCTCGAGCCGGTGGCGGAGGTCGGACGGGCGGTGCGCGAGCGGGGAATCCTCATGCATACTGATGCCACCCAGTCCGTCGGTCTGCTGCCCGTGAACGTGGACGACCTGTCGGTCGATGTGCTGTCGATGTCCGCACACAAACGGTACGGGCCGAAAGGGGTGGGCGCCCTCTACGTCCGGAAGGGCGCGCGTCTCACCCGGATCCAGCACGGGGGTTCACACGAACGGAACCGGCGCGCCGGCACCGAGGCGGTGCCGCTCATCGTCGGGTTCGGGAAAGCGATGGAGCTCGCGTCCGACCACATGGACGGTGAAGCCGCGCGGCTGCGCGCATTGCGGGACCGGCTGCGCGCCGGCCTGGCCGGGATCGACGGCGCCCATGACAACGGCCATCCCGAGCGGCGGCTGCCCGGCAACGTCAACGTGTCGTTCGAGGGGACCGACAGTGAGTCGCTGCTGATGGCGCTGGACTTTCAGGGCGTCGCCGCCAGCAGCGGGTCGGCCTGCACGTCGGGGAGTTTGGAGCCGTCGCACGTACTCACGGCGATCGGGCTGCCGCCCGAGATCGCCGCCGGCACGATCCGCCTGACGCTGGGCCGCTGGACGACCGAGGAGGATGTCGACTATCTGCTCGACGTAATCCCCCAGATCGTCGCCGACCTCCGCGCGCCGGCCACAACTTCTGTGACCGTGAGGTAGTCTCTGCTTGGGCCGGTAGGCGTCCGGCGTTCTGACCGCGAAACCAGAACAGCGTGGCCGACTACCTTCCGATTTTCGTGCATTTCGTGTTGGCGGTCGCGCTCGTCGCCCTGCTCCTGGGTGCACACGCGGTACTGGGCGGGCGGAAACCGACGCCCGGCAAAGGCGCGCCCTATGAGTCGGGCGTATGGCCGGTGGGCTCGGCGCGCGAGCGCGTGCCCATCCGCTACTACCTGATCGCGATGCTGTTTCTGCTGTTTGACATCGAAACCGTGTTCATGTACCCCTGGGCCGTCGTGGCCCGTGACCTCGGCCGGTTCGGCCTGGTGGAAATGCTGACGTTCATCGGTGTACTGGGCATCGGCTTCATCTATGCCTGGAGGAGGGGAGCCCTGCAGTGGCAGTGAAAATCCCGCCGCCAACGCAGGTCAGCCGCGCGCGCTCCCCCCACGAGATCACCGACACCGACGTGCGTGCGCTGGAGGGAAATTTCCTCACTACGACCGTCGACCGGTTCGTCTCCTGGGCCCGCAAGAACTCGATCTGGCCGGCGCAGTTCGGCCTGGCCTGCTGTGCGATCGAGATGATGTCCGCCGCCGCGGCGCGGTTCGACATCTCCCGGTTCGGCAGCGAGTTGTTCCGCGCGTCCCCGCGGCAGGCGGACATGCTGATCGTCTCGGGCCGGGTTTCGCAGAAGATGGCGCCGGTGGTGCAGCACATCTACGAGCAGATGCTGGAGCCGAAGTGGGTGCTCGCGATGGGGGACTGCGCGAGCTGCGGCGGCGTGTTCAACAATTATGCGCTGGTGCAGGGCGTGGACAAACTCATCCCCGTCGATGTCTATGTGGCCGGCTGTCCCCCGCGTCCGGAAGCGTTGTTGGATGGATTTATCAAGCTGCAGGCTTTGATTGCCGCCGGCTCGGCCGTCCGCCGCAGCCGTCCGTCCGCCGCGGGAAAGGCCGGGTAATGCCGGACGATCCCGTCGCCGCCGTGGCGGGTGCGCTGGGCGACAGCGTCCTCGAACGCGTCGAGTTTCGCGGCGAAGTGACCCTGAGCGTCTCCGCCGAGCATCTCCTCGGCGCGCTCCGGGAGGCGCAGGCGGCCGGGTTCATCTTCCTGACCGATCTGACGGCCATCGACCGGCATCCGGCCGAGCCGCGCTTCGAGGTGGTCTATCTCCTGACCGCGCCGGACGCGCGGGCGCGCCTGCGCGTGAAAGTCCAGGTCAGCGGGACCGATCCGCGCGTGCCCTCGGCGACGGCCGTATGGCCCGGGGCCAACTGGTTGGAACGCGAGGTGTTCGACCTGTTTGGCATTCGGTTCGACGGCCATCCGGATCTCCGCCGGATCCTGATGCCCGACGAATGGGAAGGCCACCCGCTGCGGAAAGACTTTCCGCTGGTTGAAGAGCCGGTGCAGTTCCTCGGGCACACGCCGAACGTGCCCAGCGACATCATCCCGAAGACGCCGCCCCGGCAGTCGTAGCGCTGCGGTGATGGACGGTCCCGGACCGCTACCGAGAGCACCCGATGAGTGACCTGACCCGAGAGACGCTGGTCATCAACATGGGGCCCCAGCATCCGTCGACGCACGGCGTGCTGCGCCTGATCCTGGACCTGGAAGGCGAGGTCATCGCCGGCTCCGAGGCGGTCATCGGCTACCTCCATACCGGCTTCGAGAAGGAGATGGAGACCCGCACGTACCACCAGAACATCGTCTTCCCCCCGCGCATCGAGTATCTCGCGACGTTCATCGAGGAGCAGGCGTACGTCACCGCGGTCGAAAAACTGCTGGGCATCACACCGCCGAAACGGGCCGAGGTCATCCGCGTCGTGCTCGCCGAGCTGTCGCGCATCGCCAGCCACCTGGTATGGCTGGGAACCTCGGCCATCGACCTCAACGTCAGCAGCGTGTTCATGTACTGCTTCCGCGACCGGGAGGAAGTGCTCGATATCTTCGAGATGGTCTCCGGCCAGCGGATGATGCACGGCTACTTCCGCATCGGCGGGCTGCAGTGGGACCTCCCGGACGGATTTGTCGAGCGCGTCCGGGGGTTCCTCGACGGCTTCCCCGGACGGATCGACGAGTACGAGGCACTGCTGACCGATAACCTCATCTGGCGCCAGCGCACCGAAGGCGTCGCCGTGCTGACCCCCGACGATGCCATCCGCTACGGGTGCACCGGCCCGATCCTGCGCGGGTCCGGGGTCGACTATGACGTTCGCCGAGCGTTCCCGTATGGAGGATACGCCGAGTATGAATTTGACGTCCCGCTGGGCACCCGCGGCGACGCGTTCGACCGGTACCGGATTCGCATGGAAGAGATGCGGCAGAGCCGCCGCATCGCGCTGCAGGCGCTGCAGCGGCTCCCCGGCGGCCCGGTGATGGTCGATGACCGCAAAGTCGCCCTGCCGCCGCGCCGGGAACTGGTCCGGTCGATGGAGGCGGTGATCCACCAGTTCAAACTGGTCAGTGAAGGCATCCACCCGCCGGCCGGCGAGGTGTACGCGGCCGTCGAATCACCGCGCGGGGAGAAAGGGTACTACCTCGTCAGCGACGGCAGCAACCGGCCCGTGCGCGTCAGGGTCCGCGCGCCGTCGTTCTCCAACCTGCAGGTGCTGCCGGTGCTGATCTTTCGGCGGTATGTGGCCGACGTCGTGGTCGCGATTGCGTCGATTGATATCGTGCTGGGGGACGTGGACCGATGACGACCGGGAACCGGGAGCCTGAAACCGGGGGCCGAGGGCGGGGCGAACCCCCACACCAGCGGCGGTTGTCCGAATCGGCAAAGGACGAGATCCGGCGGCTGATGGCGCAGTTCCCGCAGCCGCAGTCGGCGCTGCTGGGGGCGTTGTTCGTGGCCCAGGACGAAGCGGGATATCTGTCGCCCGCGGTGCTGGAGGATGTCTCCGCAGTGGTGGGACTCCCGCTGAGTGAGGTCACCTCCGTGGCGTCGTTCTACCACCTCTACTACTTCAAACCTGTGGGCCGCTACCTCATCCAGGTCTGTACGAACGTCTCGTGCACACTCGACGGATGCGCAGAGGTGCTGCACCACCTGCGGGCCCGGCTGGGTGTCGATGTGGGGCAGACGACCCCCGATGGTCGGTTCACGCTTCGCACCGCGGAGTGTCTGGCGGCCTGCGAGGAGGCCCCGGTCATGATGGTCGGGGAAGACCGCCACGGGAAACTGACCCCGGAGACCGTCGACGCCATCCTGGCCGGGTATGCCGAACCCCGACGCCCGACGCCCGAGGCCCGGTAGTCGATGGCAGAATCCTTTCTACTTAAATACGTCCACGACCCCGGCCAGGCCGGGCTGGAAGGGTACCTGTCCCGTGGCGGTTACGAAGGGCTGCGGCGGGCGCTCCGGATGGCTCCGGCCGAGGTCACCGAGGAGGTCGACAAGTCCGGACTCCGCGGCCGCGGCGGCGCGGGGTTTGCGACGGGCCGGAAGTGGAAGTTCATCCCCCCCGACCCCGGCGTCATCAAGTACTTGGTCGTCAATGCCGATGAGGGCGAGCCGGGTACCTTCAAGGATCGGACCCTGCTGGAAGGGGATCCCCACCGCCTGATCGAGGGCATCGCCATCGGCAGTTACGCGATCGGCGCGCACCAGGCGTTCATCTACCTGCGGAGAGAGTTCCACCGGGCCCGCCGGCTGCTCGAGCGCGCGCTCGCCCAAGCCTACGACGCCCGCTTCCTGGGCCGGAACATCCAGGACAGCGGGTTCGACCTCGAGGTCGTGCTGGCGACGGGGGCCGGCGCGTACATCGCCGGTGAGGAGACCGCGCTCCTCGAATCGCTGGAAGGGCGGCGCGCGATGCCGCGGTTGAAGCCGCCGTTCTATCCCGCCGTCAAGGGGCTGTACATGCAGCCCACCGCGCTGAACAATGTCGAGACGCTCTGCCACGTCGCCTGGATCCTGGCGCGGGGGGCGGACTGGTACCGGCAGCAGGGACCGCCCATCCTCATCTCGATCAGCGGACACGTGGCCGCTCCCGGCGTGTACGAACTGCCGCTGGGCACGACCATCCGAGCGGCCATTGACGCGGCCGGCGGCATGCGCGACGGGCGGCCGTTCAAGGCGTGCTTCCCCGGCGGGTCGTCGTCGGCGATTCTCTCCCCGGCGTATCTGGATACGCCGATGGACTACGACGCGCTGGCCAAACTCGACGTCCCCGGATCGATGCTTGGCTCGGCCGCCCTCATCGTGATGGACGAGGCGACCTGCATGGTGGAGATCGTGGCCCGCACGGTCGAGTTCTACCGCGATGAATCCTGCGGCAAATGCACACCCTGCCGGGAAGGCACGATCTGGCTCTCACAGGTCTTCGACCGGATCCTGCACGGAACAGGGCGCGGAGACGATCTGGACCTGCTGGCCGGCGTGGCCCGGGGCATGATGGGAACGTGCTTCTGCCCGTTGGGGGAGAGCGTTCCGCCGAGTCTCAACGCGTCGCTGCGCTTCTTCCGGCATGAATACGAACATCACATCCGCACCGGAGCCTGCGACGTCCGTGCGGTAGCCTAGCATCCGATGACCGACGCGAAGGCGCTCATCAACGTCGTGATCGACGGCCGCGACATCCGCGTGCCTCAGAGCACCACCGTCTACCATGCCGCGAAGCAGGCCGGCATCGAGATCCCCATCTTCTGCTACCACGATCGCATGCCCCCGCTGGGGGCGTGCCGGATGTGCCTGGTCAAAGTCGAGAAGATGGGCCGGCTGCAGACCTCGTGCACCCTCGAAGCCGCCGACGGCATGGTGGTCTCGACCACGGCGCCGGACGTCCACGCGGGGCAGGAGGCGATGCTCGAGTACCTGTTGGTCAACCATCCCCTCGACTGTCCCATCTGCGACAAAGGCGGGGAGTGTCCGCTGCAGGATCAGGCCTTCCGGTGGGGACCGGGACGCAGCCGGTTCGTCGAGGTGAAACGCGACTTCGCGAAACCGGTGTCACTGGGGCCGGTGCTCGTGCTGGATCGCGAGCGATGCATCCTGTGCTGGCGGTGCGTGCGCTTCGGAGAGATCATCGCCGGCGACGATGCCCTCAAGGGATTTGAACGAGGCTTCGCCAGCGAGATCAACACGCCGTTCACCCTGCCGGTGCAGTCCAAGTTCATCGGGAATACGATCGCGATCTGCCCGGTCGGCGCGCTGACGGCGAAGAGTTACCGCTTCATCGCGCGGCCGTGGGACAACCGTGCCGTCAGCAGCGTCTGTACGTTCTGCGGAGTCGGCTGCGCCGTGCACCTGGACGTCCGGGGCAACACCATCACGCGCGTGCGCGCCCGGGAGCAGCCTGCCGTCAACGACATCTGGCTGTGCGACCTCGGGTTCTACGGACAGGCCTATGTCGGCAGGGACGACCGGCTGCGCCGCCCGCTGGTGCGCCGCGACGGCGCGCTCGTCGAAACGTCCTGGGACGAGGCCGTGGACGTCGTGGCCCGCCAGATCCGCACCGCCGGCGGCCGGGCCGGACTGCTTGGGGGCGGGCGCGGCACGAACGAAGATGCGTACGTGCTCGGCCGGTTCTTCCGCACCGCGGCCGGATCCAACCACATCGACCACCGGGTCGATCTGGGTCCGCACACGGCGAGCGCGGCCGTGCCGTGGGGCATGACGATGCCGATCGCCGACCTCGCCGCCGCGGACGTGATCGTGCTGGCGGGCTGTGATCTGACCGAGGAGTACCCGGTGCTGTGGCTGCGGATCAAGCAGGCCGTCGACCGCGGCGCGACCATCATTGCCATCACGCCGAAGCGGCTGGAGATCGGCCGGTTCATCGTTCATCATCTCGTCCACCGCTACGGGGTCGGGGCCGAAGTGCTCGCCGCGTTGATCGGGGGGCGCACAGGACGCCGCCGGATCGGACAGACCCCCGGCGGCGTCCGGGACGACGCCCTCGAGGCGGCGTCGGCAGCGCTGATGTCGGCCTCCCGCCCGGCCGTCCTCGTCGGCCGGCTCGCGTTGGACGCGCCCGACGGCGTCGCGGCAGTGGACGCCCTGCTGGAAGTCTGCCGGCGGCTCGGCACATCGCTCAACGTGATGCGGGGGAAGGGCAACGAGTTTGGCGCGGCCCTCGCCGGGATGCTCCCCGACCATGCGCCCGGCTACCGGCGGCTGGAGGAGGGGCGTGGCGATCTTGAATCGGCCTGGGGCGAGCCCGTCGCCGGCGCGCCGGGCCTGAGCGCTCCCGACATGCTCGCGGCGGCGGCGCGGGGCGATCTCTCGCTCCTGTACGTGGTGGGCGCCGATCCCGCCACGGCTGTCCCCGACCGCCGCCGGTGGACCGCTGCCCGGGCCGCCCTGCCGTTCCTCGTGGTGCAGGACGCGTTTCTGACCGAGACCGCGCAGGCGGCGGACGTCGTGTTCCCGGCGCTGGTCATCGCCGAGAAATCCGGCACGGTCAGCAATGTCGAAGGACGCATTCAACGGGTCGAGGCGGCGGTCCAGGGACCCGGCGAGGCCAGGAACGACTGGGAGATCATCAGCCTGCTGTCGGAGCGGCTCGGCCGCCCGCTGGCCTACAGCGGCTGGGAAGAGATCTTTGACGAGATGCGCCGCATGATTCCGGGTCTGGAGATCGACCATCGCATCACGGCCCGCCCGCCGCACGACGGTTTCGACGCCCGAGGCCCGACGCCCGAAGCCCGAGTCGCGCCGGTGGCTGGCGATTATCCGCTGACGCTGATCATCGGCGACGCCTTGTTCGACCGCGGGGCCATGACGGCGCGCAGTCCGACGATCGCCGATCTCGCCGGAGAACCGTGGGTACTGCTTCACCCCGACGACGCGGCCGCCGCCGGGATCGCCGACGGCGACGCGGTCGTCGTGGAGTCCGCCGGTGCATCGGTGGCGCTGCGGTCCCGCGTGTCGGATGCGGTTAGGCGGGGCGACGTCTTTGTTCCACGCGGGTTTGACGCGACGCCGGTTAACAAGCTGACCGACGGGGATCCCCGCGTCATGGTGCGGATTCGCGCACTCGCCGCGGTGGCCGGCTCTACGGGAGGGACGTGATGGCAGCCGACCTCGCCGCCGCGGCCCTCAAGAGCGCCGTCGTGCTCGTCCTGCTGTTGGCCACCTTCGCGTACATGACGCTGCTGGAGCGACGGCTGCTCGGAAAGTTTCAGATCCGCGTGGGGCCGAACCGGGTCGGACCGTTCGGTCTGCTGCAGCCCCTGGCCGACGGAGTGAAACTGATCTTCAAGGAGAACTTCGTCCCCACGCACGTCGATCGGGTCATCTACTGGGTGGCGCCCGCCATCTCCATGGTGACGGCCCTGTTCGTCTACGCGGTGATCCCGTTCGGCGAAATCACGGTGTTTGGGCGTCAGGTGCCGCTGTACGTGGCCAGCGTCAACGTCGGCATTCTTCTGATCCTCGGCGCGTCCTCGGTGGGCGTCTACGGCATCATCCTCGGCGGGTGGTCGGCGGACAACAAGTACTCCCTCCTGGGCAGCCTGCGGAGCAGCGCGCAGCTGATCAGCTACGAACTCGCCCTCGGGCTGGCCGTGGTTGCCGTCGTCATCAGCGCGGGTTCGCTCAATCTGGTGGAGATCGTCAGGGCGCAGTCGAAGACCTGGTTCGTTGCCACGCAGCCGCTGGGGTTTCTCATCTTCCTGATCGCTGCGGTCGCCGAGACCAATCGCTCGCCGTTTGACCTGCCCGAGGCGGAGCAGGAATTAATCGCCGGCTACCAGACCGAGTACGGCGGGTTCAAGTTCGCGATGTTCTACTTCGCCGAGTACATCGGGGTCGTGACCATGAGCGCGCTCATCACGACGCTGTTCTTCGGCGGATGGACGGGGCCGGTGCTGCCGCCCCTGCTCTGGTTCGCGCTGAAACTCTTCGCGTTCATCTTTGTCTTCATCTGGCTGCGTGCCACGCTCCCGCGGGTGCGCCACGACCAGCTCATGGCGTTCGGCTGGAAAGTCCTGGTGCCGCTGGGGTTGGTCAATATCGTCGTGACCTCCCTCCTGGTCGTGCGATGAGCCGCGCGGGGACCTACCTCAGGCAGGTGCTCGCGATGGCGCGCGGGATGTCGGTCACGTTTCGGTATCTGTTCCGCCGGCCGATCACCATCCAGTATCCGGACCAGAAGACGCGGGTGGAGGCGCGGTTCAAAGGCCGCCACTGGCTCACGCTGTACGAGGACGGGATGGACCGTTGCATCGGCTGCGAACTGTGCGTCATCGTCTGCCCGTCCCAGGCGATCTACGTCAAGGCGGGCGAGAATACGCCGGAGCATCAGGTGAGCAAGGGCGAGCGCCACGCCGAACTGTTCCAGATCAATGAACTGCGGTGCATCTTCTGCGGGTTCTGCGAGGAGGCGTGTCCGACCGGCGCGATCGTGCTGGGACGCGACTACGAACTGGCCGGGTATTCGCGGGAGGAGATGATCTACACGAAACCGATGCTCACGGAGCCGTATCCGGGGGCGTCGGGGCGGGATCCGACGCGTGAGATCTAGGTCATGGAGCTGATCGTCTTCGTGATCGCTGCCGCCGCGGCGCTGGCCGGGGGCATCGGCGTCATCGCCAGCGCGCAGCCCGTGCGCAGCGCCCTGTCGCTGCTGCTGGTGCTGGGCAGCCTGGCCGTCCTCTACCTGCTCCTGGCCGCCGAGTTCATCGCCGTGCTGCAGGTCATCGTGTACGCCGGCGCGATCGTGGTGCTGTTCCTGTTCGTCATCATGCTGCTCCACGCGCGGACCGGCGAAGGACGCACCGAGAAGCTCCCCCGCCAGCGCGCGGTGGGCGTGGTCCTGGCCGCCGTCTTCCTCGCGGTGCTGGGCTACACGCTGCTCACCGCGGCGGCGCCGCCGGTGCGCGAGGTCGCGCGCGGATTCGGGTCGGCGGAGTCGGTGGGCGGCGCGCTGTTTCTGGGGTACGTGCTCCCGTTCGAAGTAGCGTCGGTCATTCTGCTGGTGGGGATCGTGGCCGCCGTCGTGCTGGGGCTGGCCAAGCCGGTGACATGATGCCGCCGGCGTCCTTTCTCGTGCTCAGCGCGGTGTTGTTCACGCTCGGAGTGGTCGGCGTCCTGGTCCGGCGGAACGCGCTCGTCGTGTTCATGTCCATCGAACTGATGCTCAACGCCACCAATCTAGCGTTTGTCACCTTCGCGCGCCTCCGAGGGTCGATCGAAGGCCAGGTCATCGTGTTCTTCGTGATTGTCATCGCGGCCGTCGAAGTCGTCGTCGGCCTCGCCATCATCGTCGACATTTTCCGTTCCCGTGAGACCGTCAATGTGGATGACGTCGATCTGCTGCGGGGCTAACCCGTGCTGCCGCTGATCATCCTCGCGCCCGTAGCCGGCTGGCTCATCAACGGGCTGTTCGGTGGACGTCTGGGCAAGACGGCCGCCGGCGTCGTCGCCTCCTCATCGGTCGCGGTGGCGTTTCTCCTCGGGCTGGTGGCGCTCCGGAATCCGGCCGTCTGGCACGAGGGGTGGACGGTGTCAGTCGCCCCCTGGATCACGGCCGGCGGCGTCACCGTCGAGGCGGGGCTGCTGCTCGACCGGCTCTCGGCGGTCATGGTGCTGGTCGTGACCGGGGTCGGCTTCCTCATCCACGTGTACTCGATCGGCTATATGGCCGATGAGCCGTCGGTGAGCCGGTACTTCGGCTACCTGAACCTGTTCATCGCGTCGATGCTCGTGCTCGTACTGGGGAACAACCTGCTGGTCCTGTTCGTCGGCTGGGAACTGGTGGGTATGTGCTCGTACCTGCTCATCGGGTACTGGTTCACCCGGCCGCGGGCCGCCGCGGCGGCCCGGAAAGCCTTCGTCGTCAACCGGATCGGCGACGCGGGCTTCCTGCTGGCGATTCTGTGGCTGGCCGCGGCGGGGGGGACGCTCGACTTCACGGGGATTGCGCGCGCCGCGCCGGCCCTAGCGCCTGTGGCGGTCGCCGGGATCACGCTGCTGTTGTTCGTCGGCGCGACGGGCAAATCGGCGCAGCTGCCGCTCTATGTGTGGCTGCCGGACGCGATGGAGGGCCCGACCCCCGTGTCCGCGCTGATCCATGCGGCCACGATGGTGACGGCCGGCGTGTACATGATCGGACGCCTGCACGTGCTGTTCGAAGCGGCGGCGGGCACCGTGTGGGTCGTCGCGGCGGTCGGCGCCCTCACCGCGTTCTTTGCCGCGACCGTGGCGCTGGTGGAGTGGGATCTCAAGCGCGTCCTCGCGTATTCGACGATCAGCCAGCTCGGGTACATGTTCCTCGCCATGGGTGTGGTGGCCATGCCCGCGGGAATGTTCCATCTGACGACGCACGCGTTCTTCAAAGCCCTGCTGTTTTTGGCCGCCGGGAGCGTGATGCACGCGCTGCACGGCACCATCGACATGCGCCGGTTGGGCGGGCTGGCGCAGCCGCTGCGGTGGACGGCCCTGGGCTTCACCATTGGGGCGCTCGCGCTGGCGGGTATCCCCCCGTTTGCGGGGTTCTTCAGCAAAGACCTGATCCTGGAGGCCGCATTTGCGCGCGGCGGCAGCGGGTATCTGCTGTTCGCCGCGGGATTGGTCACCGCGTTCATCACGGCCGTGTACATCACCCGCGCCGTCGTCCTGACGTTCGTCGTGCCGGCCCCGCGCGACGAGCATCCGCATGAGGCGTCAGAACCCATGGCCTGGCCGATGGTGGCCCTCGCGGTGCTGGCGGCGTTCGGCGGGTTGCTCGGCGCGCGGGTTGCCGGCGCCCCGCTGCTGCGGGCCCTGGAGCCGTTCTTTGCGGCGCCGCCGGAACACGCGGCGCCTGTTCTGCTCGTGACCCTGATGTCGGTGGCGGCGGGCGCGCTCGGAGTCGCGACCGGATGGTACGCGTATCGCCGCCGTCCGTCGGAGACCCTCGGTGCGGTGGGCCGCTTCTTCGGCCGGCAGTGGTACATCGAAGACGTCTACCAGGCGCTCGTCATCCGGCCCGGGCACGCGCTGGCCCGCGTGCTGTCCACCACGGTGGAGACCTCCCTCATCGACGGTGCGGTCAACGGGATTGCCGCGGCGCTGGGTGGAGCGGGCGGGACGCTGCGGCGCCTGCAGACCGGGTACGTGCGGAACTATGCGGCCGTCATTCTGCTCGGCGTCATCCTGGTGATGGGGTACTGGATCCTGCGATGATCCTGACGGCGCTCATCTTCCTTCCGATCATCGGCGGACTGATCGTCCTGCTGCTGCCGCGCGGGCGGGAGGCGTGGATGCGCTGGACTGCGCTGGCGGCGTCGACGCTGTCACTGGTCCTGGCGCTGTTCGTGTTTGTCCGGTTCGAAAGCGGCACGGCGGCCATGCAGTTTGAGGAAGCGCGCCTGTGGGTGAGCGCGCTGGGCATCGGCTATCACATCGGCGTGGATGGCATTTCGCTGCCGCTGATGGTGCTCGCGGCGCTGATGATGCCCATCGCCCTGCTGTCGTCGTGGCGGGCGATCACCGCGCGCGTCAAGGAATTTACGTTCAGCATGCTGCTGCTGCAGACGGCACTGCTGGGCACGTTTCTCAGCCTCGACCTCATCTTGTTCTTCGTGTTTTGGGAAGCCGTGCTGGTGCCGATGTATCTGATCATCGGGGTGTGGGGCGGCCCCCGCCGCGCCTACGCCGCGCTGAAGTTCCTGTTGTTCACGATGACCGGCAGCGCCCTCATGCTGGTGGCGATCATCGTCTTGTACGTGCAGAGCGGGACGGTCCTGCCGGCCCGCACGTTCGATCTGACGCAACTGCTGGACCTCCGCGTGGCCCTGCCGCTGCAGGCGTGGCTGTTTGCGGCGTTCGCGCTGGCGTTTGCGATCAAGGTCCCGGTCTGGCCCTTGCACACCTGGCTGCCCGACGCGCACGTCGAGGCCCCCACCGCGGGCAGCGTCATCCTCGCCGCCGTGCTGCTGAAGATGGGCACGTACGGGTTCCTGCGCTTCCTGCTGCCGCTGTTCCCCGACGCCACCGTCGCCTTCGCGCCGGTATTGGCCGTCCTGGCCATCATCGGCATTATCTACGGGGGCCTCGTGGCGTGGACGCAGCCGGACATGAAGCGCCTCGTGGCGATGAGTAGCGTCAGCCACCTGGGGGTGGTGACGCTGGGGGCCTTCGCGCTCACCGTCGAGGGGCTGCAAGGCAGTCTCGTCCAGATGGTGAACCACGGAATCAGTACCGGCGGGCTGTTCCTGCTGGTCGGCGTGCTGTACGACCGCACGCACTCGCGGCAAATGGACGACTACGGCGGGGTCGCCGCGCTGATGCCGCAGTTCGCCGCGGTCGCCCTCATTGTCGTCTTCTCGTCGATGGCGCTGCCGGCCACGAACGGGTTTGTCGGAGAATTCCTCGTGCTCCTCGGGGCGTTCCGCGCCAACGCCTGGTATGCGGTGGCCGCCATCAGCGGGGTCATCCTGTCCGCGGTGTACCTGCTGTGGATGTATCAGCGCGTCATGCACGGGCCTGTTCGCGCGGCGGTGCGCCTGCCCGACATGTCGCGGCGGGAACTCCTGACCTTCGTACCGCTGGTGATCCTGATCTTCGTCATCGGACTCTACCCCGGGCCCCTGCTCAGCCGCAGCGACGCCTCGGTCAGGGCGCTGGTCGCGCGCGTGGCCGAAGCGCGGGAACGAGTCGAGTCTCTCTCTGCGATGCGTGAACTCCGCGGCCCGGGAGACGGGGCACGAGGCGCGGAGGGCGGCCGATGACTCCCCCCTCCATCGACCTGCGCCTGATCGCCCCGGAGTTGACCGTCACCGGCGCCGCGATCGTCGTGCTGATCGCCGGCACCTTCTTCGGACGGGGGGGCCATCCCGTGCTTCGGTGGATGGCCGCCGTCGGGCTGGCGGGAGCGTTGTGGCAGGTCCTGCGTGTGCCGCCGGGATCGTCATTCGCCGGGATGTACGTCCGCGACGCGCTCACGCTCGTGCTGCAGAGTATTGCCCTCGCCGCGACGCTGCTGGCCGTCGTGCTGTCCGGGGAGTACGTGCAGCGGACGCGTCTGGAAAGCGGCGAGTACTATGCGCTCCTGCTCGTCAGCGCCCTGGGGGCCATGCTGATGGCGGCCAGCGGCGATCTGCTCATGGTGTTCCTGGGATTGGAAACCCTGTCCATCCCGCTCTACGTCCTGGCGGCGTTCGCGCGCAGCGACGTGCGCTCGCAGGAAGCCGGCATGAAGTACTTCCTGCTGGGCGCGTTCAGCACCGTGTTCTTTCTCTACGGGCTCGCGCTCGTCTACGGCGCCGTGGGGTCCACCCAACTCGGGGCGCTCGCGGCGGCGGCCGCGGGCCCGTCGCTGTTGCTGGCGGTCGGGATCGGGCTCCTGACGATCGGGTTGGGGTTCAAAGCCGCGGTCGTCCCGTTCCACGCCTGGGCGCCCGACGTCTACGAGGGGGCCCCGATGCCGGTGACCGCCTACATGGCCGTGATCGCCAAGGTCGGCGCGTTCGCGGCGCTGTTGCGCATCTTCACCGAGGCACTGGCGGCCCGGCCCGCGCAGTGGTCGGCCGTCCTGGCGGTCATCTGCGTCGCGACGCTCGTGCTGGCAAACCTTGCCGCACTGCGGCAGACTAACCTGAAGCGGCTGCTCGCGTATTCCAGCATCGCCCACGCCGGCTTCATTCTCATCGGCGTCGTGGCCGGAACCGCGGTCGGCGCGACGGCGGTGGCGTTCTATCTGCTGGCGTACGCGGCGATGACGCTGGGCGCCTTTGGCGTTGCGCTGATGCTCCAGCGGAACGGACAGGAAGCCGATGAGATCGCCGACCTGGCCGGGCTCGCGTCCCGCTCGCCGCTGCTGGCGGCGGCCATGACCTTGTTCATGGTCTCGCTGGCCGGGCTGCCGCTGACGGCGGGATTCTTCGCGAAACTCTACGTGTTCACGGCCGCCCTCGAGGCCGGATTCGTCTGGCTCGTGGTCATCGGCGTGCTGGCCAGCGTCGTCTCCGCGTACTACTATTTCCGGGTCGCGTACATCATGTACGCCGCGGAGCCGCGTGCCGATGTGCACATCGCCGGCGGCCGCTGGACCGGGGCCGCACTGGTCGTGGCCGCGGCGGGCGTCCTCATCCTGGGGATTGTCCCGGCGGGGTTTGTGACGTTTGTGCAGCAGATCGCGCAGGTCGTGAAGTAAGGGGGTGAACGGTGGCCGAGCAAGAAAAGTTTGACGCCATCGTCGTGGGGGCCGGGCCGGCCGGCAGCGCGGCCGCGTACACCATGGCGAAGGCCGGACTCTCCGTCGTCCTCCTCGAGCGCGGGGAGTATCCGGGGGCCAAGAACGTCATGGGCGGCGTGGTGTACGGCGCCATGCTGGCCGACCTCATCCCCGATTTCATCCGCGATGCGCCGATCGAGCGCGTGATTGTCGAAGAACGGCTGTGGATCGCTACCGACGACTCGGCGGTCAGCATCGGCCAGAAGACCGCCCATCCCGCCCCAGACGTGCCGAACGCCTTCACCGTGCTGCGGGCTCATTTCGACCGCTGGTTTGCGGGCAAGGCGGAAGACGCCGGTGCATTCCTCATCCCGTCCACCGTCGTCGAGGACGTCATCTTCGATGGGAGCCGCATCGTCGGCGTCCGCACCGGGCGCGAGGAGGGCGATCTCTACGCGGACGTGGTCGTGATCTGCGACGGCGTCCACTCCTTCCTCGCCAAGAGGGCGCGGCTGCAGCAGCGAGATATCGCACCGCATGAGGTCGCCCTGGCGTTCAAAGAGATCATCGCGCTGCCGGCACAGACCATCGACGCGCGGTTCAACGTCGGTCCGGGGCAGGGCGTGACCGTCGAAATCTACGGGTCGGTCACGCAGGGCATGGGGGGGTACGCGTTCATCTATACCAATCGCGAGAGCCTGTCCGTCGGCGCCGGCGCGCTCATCTCCCACCTCATGCACACTAAGATCACGCCCAACGACGTGCTGGAGCGGCTGAAGGCCCACCCGCTCGTGCAGCCGCTCATTGCCGGAGGGCAGACGGTCGAATACCTGGCGCATGCCATTCCCGAAGGGGGCTATAAGGCGATGCCGCGGCTGTACGGCGACGGCGTGCTCATCGCCGGGGATGCCGCGATGATGGTCAACGGCTTGCACCGCGAGGGGAGCAACCTGGCGATGACCGCGGGCCGTCTGGCCGGGGAGACCATCATCGAGGCGAAAGCGAAGGGCGATTTCTCGGCGCAGACGCTAGCCGGGTACCAGACGAGGCTGGAACACAGCTTCGTGCTCAAAGACCTCAAGAAGTACCAGCACCTCCCGGAATTCATCGACCGCCATCCGGAGCTGCTGCAGATCTACCCGGGTCTGGTCAACCGGGCCGTGCACGAGATGCTGACGGTGGATGGCACGTCCAAGCGCGAGAAGCAACGGTTGATCTGGCGGGAGATCCGCGCACAGCGGTCCCTGTGGAACCTTCTAAAGGATGCCTATCAGGGCTGGAAAGTCATCAGGTAGTCTCCGTCATTTCCTGCCGAACACTGTCGCTATTTCATGCGACAGAACACAACTGGGTCCGGACCCAGTTGCAAAAAGCTGGGCCGATTGACCCAGATGAGGCATTGACAGATTTTCCCGAACACTAATTTGCTCAAGGCCGAACACTTCACTGATGGGTCTATTTTGCAGCAGGATGCCCCTAGCACCGATTCCAGCTCTGGTCGGCGCGATGAAGAGTGCATTTGGGTCTTGGAATGTGTCTAACGCTCTCCAGTAGTCTGCGAAAATGCCGTGGTATACATGTGCCATGAGCACAGACTTCCTCTCGACTGCGGAACAACTGTCCGATCAGGAGCTCTTGGCGCGAGTGAAGGTTCTGGCCGAGCGAGAGCGGGAAGCAACCGTAGCTCTGATCGCCCACCTTGCCGTAATGGACGAGCGACGCCTTTACCTGGGCCAGGGCTTCTCGTCGATGTTCACCTATTGCAGACGGATCCTCCACCTTTCCGAATACGCTGCCTACAGCCGCCTTGAAGCCGCACGCGCCGCTCGGAAGTACCCGATCATCCTCGAGAGGCTTGCTGAGGGGTCCGTGAACCTCACTACCGCCGGGCTCCTTGTGCCGGAACTTACTCCCACCAACCACCGCAAACTTCTCGATGCAGCCAGGTACAAGGGCAAGCGGGAGGTGCAGGAACTCATCGCGCGTCTGCGACCTAAGTCGCCCGTGCCGTCAATCGTTCGGAAGCTCACTACTGCAGACATGAGTCCTGTCCAAATCGCTGCGCCGGTGGCCGCGCAATCCTGTCAGGATCTATCTTTGCCGCTTTCAATTCCCGTGCGACCTTCGGCTCGACCCGTGGTCGTCCCGCTGGCGCCAGAACGCTACAAAGTGCAATTCACAGCCAGTATGGGAGGGTATGAGAATCTGTGTCTGGCACAGGACCTGCTGCGCCATCAGATCCCCAACGGCGACGCTGGAAAGATCATAGAGCTGGCGCTGGCGAGGCTGGTCAAGGACCTGAAGAGGGAAAAGCTCGGAGCCGCCAATCGACCGCGAAGGAGTCGAGGCACGGCGCCTGACTCGCGTCACATCCCGGCGGAGGTCAGGCGAAACGTATGGGCCCGCGACGGCGGCAGGTGCGCGTTTGTGGTGCACAGCGGCCATCGTTGTACCGAGCGGGCCTTCCTCGAGTTTCATCATGTCATCCCGTACGGCGCGGGTGGCCAGGCTACCGTCGACAACATCCAGCTTAGATGCCGGGCGCACAACGGATACGAGGCGGAGTTGTACTCCGGCTCAGGCGGAAGGGAATCAGAATACAGGAGAGTTTGGAACTTGGGTTTGTGAGACGGGAGGTTCAGGAAGATCTGTCGTAAGTCTCCGTCATGAGGCTCGAAGACAAACTCTTTCTCCTCACGTATAAGCATGACAAGCAGAGTCACATCTCGATCCGCAGCAACGAGACGTGTCTGGACACGTGCGGGCCGGCCTGGGGACGGCCGTGCACGACGTTCTGCCCGGCCAACGTGTACAACTGGGACGGCGAGAAGATCACCGCGTCGTTTGAAAACTGCGTGGAGTGCACGTCCTGCCTCACCGGGTGCCCCTACCACAACATTGATTGGCGGCTGCCGCGGGGCGGATACGGGGTCAACTATCGGAACGGGTAACCACGCCTCCACAGGAACCAAATCCCGACAATCACCAGCAAGATCGCCGGAATCTGTCCCGGTGTAAGAATCCACCAGACCCGTTCCTCGCTCCGCAGCGCATCGAGGAAGATCCGGCCGATCGACGTGAGGACCATGATCGTCCAGAAGACCTGGCCTTCGAACGCGCGGCGGCGGGCCGTTCGGATGCCGGCAAGCAGGACGATCGCCCCGAAGATCATCTCGTAGATCTGCAGCGGGTGACGCAGCTCCGTGGTGCCGGGAAACTGCACGCCCCAGGGAAGCGTCGTCGGATCACCGTACAGCTCCCCGTTCATGAAATTCCCGAAGCGGACGAAGATGTTGCCCAGCGGGATGGTGAACGAAATGACGTCTGCGAACGTCCACAAGGAAATCCCCTGACGCCGCCCGGCGATCCACAGCACCACGAGGCCGGCCGCGATCGCGCCGTGGGAGGACAGCCCGCCATGATCGATCCGCAAGATTTCCACCGGGTTGATAAACTCGGAAGGGTGCGAGAGCACGTACCCGAGACGGGCTCCCACGACCGCGGCCACGATGAACGGAATGGCCAGCCGGTCCAGCTGCTCGCGCATGATCCCACACCGTGGGCCGTAGCGGTAGGCCATGACCAGACCCAGCAGGATGGTCGTCGCCAGCATCACGCCGTACCAGCGGATGACCAGCGGGCCGAACTGAACGAGGACGGGATCCATTGGCGGACGGGAGTATACCACCGGGGGGACGAGGGGAATAGGGGAGCCCAACATCTCATGTTGATCGCCGTAGGATCCACCAGCGATTCGAAACTGCGGACGGCGCGCGCCGTCTACGCGCGCATCGATCCGGCCGCACGGATCGTTGCGGTCCTGGTGGATTCGGCGGTGGCGGCCCAGCCCACAAGCGACACCGAGACCATCCGCGGCGCGCTGCACCGGGCGAGAGAGAGCCGGACGCGCGAGGATGCCGACTACGGGATCGGTATTGAAGGGGGCGTGCACCAGGACGAGTGGGGCGTGTGGATCTGCGCCTGGGTCGCCGTCGTCGACCGGGCGGGCCGCGAAGGCCTCGGCTGCGGACTGCGCCTCCGGCTCCCGGCGTGGATGGCCGCGCGCGCGCTGGCCGGCGAAGAAGTCGGTGACATTGTCGATGCGCTGCTGGGCCACGACGAGGCCCATGAAGTGCTCGGCGCCGTCGGCCTGTTGACACGCGGACTGGTGGATCGCCAGGCCGCCCTCGAGCAGGCACTGATTGCCGCGCTGGCGCCCTTTCTGAGTCCCGGCCACTACGGGCCCGACGCGGAGCGGTGAAAACGAACGCCCCCGGCCCGCTGATGCGGCCCGGGGGCGGACTATTCAATTGTCAGGATACTTATGACTGGGTGGCCATCCACAAGACGACCGCCAGCAATACCAGTGTGGCAAGCAACATCCGGTCACCTCCATTGGATGCTTTCACTTTCGGTTATTCCCACCTCGCTGCGCGGCTAACCGCCCGCGCGGCTGAGTAGCCAGATCACCAGCGCAATTCCGAGGATGATCCACAGCCATTCCATGCTGTTCCACCTCCTCACTCTCTTACTACGTTTCCTCCGCGCGGGAGGTTTCACACATGCCCTTGAGCGATTTGGTCCTCTGCGCGATCATTAAGAGAAAGGTTGAGCGACTGTACGATGACGGAACGCCTCTACTACCAGGACAGCTACCGGCGAGAGTTTGACGCCACGGTGCTCGAGACGCGTGAGAGCCCTCGCGGGATTGCGATCGTCCTCGACCGGACCGCATTCTACCCGACCTCCGGCGGTCAGCCCCACGACCGCGGCCGCCTGGACGGGGCCCCGGTCACCGATGTCATTGACGATGGAGGGACCGTGCTCCATATTGCCGACCGCGCGTTGACCGGACGCGTCCACGGCATCATCGACTGGCCGCGACGGTTCGACCACATGCAGCAGCACACGGGCCAGCACATCTTGTCCCAGGCCTTCCTGCGCGCCGCGGGCGCCGGGACCACGTCGGTCCACTTCGGGGCCGACACCTGCACGCTGGACCTCGACATCGCCGAGTTGAGCGCCGCTGACGCCGCCAGGGTGGAGGATTTCGCCAACAGCATCGTCTTTGAGGACCGGCCCATCGGGGTTCGCCAGGTGGACGAGGCGGAGTTGCCGGGGCTGGGCCTGCGGAGACCGGCCAAGAAGCACGGGCTGGTCCGGGTCGTCGAAGTGCAGGCCTTTGATGTCTCCGCGTGCGGTGGGACGCACGTGGCCCGGACCGGCGAGATCGGGCCCATTCTCATCCGCCGCTGGGAGCGGTTCAAGGGAGGGATCCGGATCGAGTTCCACTGCGGCGGGCGGGCCGTTCGAGAGGCACGGTGGAAGAACAGCGTGATTCTCGAACTGGCGGCCGATCTGTCCGTGAAGGACCGCGAACTGGCGGACGCGGTGCGACGGCTGCGCGACCAACTCAAGGAGACCGGCCAGCAACTCACGACACAGCGGGAACGCGCGGCTGAGGATGAGGCCAAGAGACTGCTCGCCGGGGCCCCTGGATCACCCAAATTCGTGTCCGAGATCTATTCGGATCGTCCTGTCACCGAGGTGGCGTTGCTGGCCGGCAAGGTGGTGACCCTGGAGCTGTCCATCGCCGCGCTGGCGACAGCGGAGGGAAAGATCGTCCTGGCGCGTTCCGGTGGGCTGCCCGTGGAGTGCGGGACAACGCTGCGGGCCGTTCTCGAGCCGCTGGGAGGTCGCGGCGGCGGCAGAGTGGAGTTCGCGCAGGGGGCCGTCGCCCCCGAACGGATTGCCCAGGCGATCACAACGATCCGGGACATGGTCACCCGTGCCTGAACTGCCGTTCATTGAGGTACTTGCGGGGAATCTCAAGGAACAGATTCGCGGCCGGACGATCACCGCGGTCCGCGTGAAGAGCCCGTCCGTGCTCAAGACCTACGACCCACCGGTCGGAGCCGTTGTGGGACGTGCCATCGACACCGTCCGCCGGGTCGGGAAACTCGTCGTGTTCACTCTCGGCGACCTGGCGATCGTCACACACCTCATGCGCAACGGCCGGCTGCAGGTTGTCCCATCGCGCCAGGGACAGAACAAGGATGTGGCCTTTGTGCTGAGCCTCGACGATGGACGCGATGTCCGTCTGTACGAGATCGGCCCCAAGAAGCGCGCCGCCGCGTATGTCGTACGATCCTCAGCCCTGTTGTCCGTCGAGCCCCTGGGAGATCTTGGCATCGACCCGCTGAGCGAGGAATTCACGGCCACGGTCCTAGCAGACATGCTGGCGCGGGACACCGGACAGGTGAAACGGTTTCTGACTCTGCAGCGATACATCACCAGCATCGGCAATACGTTTTCCGATGAAATCTTGTGGGAGGCCCGGCTGTCGCCGTTTGCGCCCGCACACCGGCTGAGCGATGGAGAGGTGGCCCGCCTCTTTGCCGCCATCAAGGAGACGCTGTCGCGCGCGCTCGGCGAGCACCGGACCCACTTCGGCGACACGCTGCCGGTCAAAGAGCCGCTGGAACTGCTGCGAGTGCACCGCCACGGCGGCGAACCCTGCCCGCGCTGCGGGACGCCGATCGCGGTGGTGCACTTCGCCGAACGGGAGACTTACTATTGTCCGCGGTGCCAGACCGGCGGGAAGGTCTATGCTGACCGAAGGCTTTCGCGGCTCTTGAAGTAATGATTGTGACGCTGCTCAGCGACTTCGGGCCCTCGAGCCCGTACCCGGCGGCGATGAAGGCCGTCCTGGTGCGCCGGACCAGTCCTACGCTGGTCGATATCTCCCACGACGTCCCCCGCCACGACATCAGGGCAGGGGCGTTCGTCCTCTATTCGGCGGTGCCGCACTTTCCCGCCGGGACGGTGCATCTCGCCGTGGTCGATCCGGGGGTTGGGACTGAGCGGAAGCCGCTGGTCGTCGTCTCCGGCGGCCAGTTGTTCGTGGGGCCGGACAATGGGCTGCTCATGCCTGCCGCCCGCCGCCTTGGAAGCCCGACGGTCCATACGATGACGGATCCAATGATTCTCCGCCCCGGCGTCTCGAGCACCTTCCACGGGCGCGACATCTTTGCGCCGGCGGCGGCGCTGCTGCTCGAGGGAACACCGCCGGAGGCCATCGCGTTAGCAACTGCGGAGTTCGTCGATCTCGACTTCGGCTCCGGCCGGACGATAAACGGCGGTGTGGCGGGACAGGTCATCTATGTTGATCCGTTCGGCAACCTGGTGACCAACGTGCCCAACGGTCTGTGGGTGGAACACCGAGGGCCGGTCGCGATCCAGGTTGGCGCCCGGCGGGGCAGCGGGCGGAGCGCCCGGACCTATGGAGAAGTCAGCCCGAACCGCCTCGCGGTCGTCGGCGGAAGCGACGGCCTGCTGGAGATCGCGGTGCGCGAAGGGAGCGCCGCGCGCCGCTTTGCCGCCGCCGCCGGGATGGCGGTGCGGATTCGGCGCGTGACGCGGCCGTAAACATTCCTTTACAATCGTGGTGTGTACTGGTGTCGACCATGCGCGTCCTGACGCTGGTGACAATCGCGATGGTCGTGGCGGCTGCCGCGGCCACGCAGGCCGCCCCCGCGCCCAACCCGGCGCCGGTGTTCGAACTGCAGCTGTTCAACGGACAGACGTTCCGCCTGGCGGACCAGCGCGGGAAGAACGCCGTGCTCCTGCTGTTCTGGGCCCCGTGGTGAGTGACGTGCAACCGCGACGCCCCCGTGTGGGAGCGGACCTACAGAGACTGGAAGGGCAAGGGCATCGAGTTCGTGGGGATCGGGCTGCTCGACAGCCGGGACGCCAGCGCCGCGTTTGTCACGAAACACGGCCTGACGTTTCCCAACGGCTACGACGGTGACGGCCGCGTGGCGAAGCTCTACGGCTTCACGCACCAGCCGTTCTGGGCGGTCATCGATCGCCAGGGCAGGCTCCTGCGCGCGGCGTTCGGACCGACGGGTGAACGGGAACTCGTGTCGACCATCAAGATGCTGACCGGCCGGTAGCCCCATGTACCACTCGCTGCACTCGGGTACATGGCGCGCTGCCACGAGGGTTCGATGCCGCAAGTAAACTTTGCCATTGCGTTTGCCGCGGGGATCCTGGGCTTCCTGTCGCCCTGCATCGTCCCCCTGGTCCCCGGATACATTTCCTTCGTCTCCGGACTCTCGCTGGCCGACATGGATCCGGCGGCACGGCGGCAGCATCTGAGCAGGATCGTGGGGACGACCGTCGTGTTCGTCCTGGGCTTCGCCTCGATCTTCACGGCGCTGGGCGCCTCGGCGACCGTGCTGGGCTCGTTTATTCTGACGAATCGCCAGCTGCTGTCCCGCATCGGCGGCGTGCTGGTCATTCTCCTGGGGCTGTCCGTGCTGGGCATCATCAAGGTGCCGGGTCTGTCCCGCACGCGTCGGCTGCACCTCGAGCGACGTCCTGGTGGTCCGCTTGGGGCGTTCCCGATCGGCATGGCCTTCGGTTTCGCCTGGACACCCTGCGTGGGTCCGGTCCTGGCCGCGATCCTGACGCTCGCCGCGACGACGCAGAACGCGTTCAGCGGGGCGGGACTCCTGCTCGCCTATTCGCTGGGGCTCGGTGTGCCATTCCTGATGACCGCCGTGCTCATCACGACGGCATTTGACGGGTTCGCCTGGATCCGCCGGTACGGCCGGATCGTGGAGACGGTCAGCGGCGTGTTCCTGGTCGTGATGGGCGCGGCGCTGATGCTCGATCTCGTCTTTCAACTCAACGCGTGGATTCTCAGACTGTTCCCATTCCGGCCTGCGTTCTGAGGCCCGTACCAACGTGATAGATTACTGTTGCTCTCTGAGCGATACGGAAGATACGAAGAAACGCACATGTCACAATCACGTTGGTGCGGGCTGAGGCCCGTGCGCGAGGGCATGATGAAGAAGACGCTCACCATCATCGCAGCGCTTGTCGCCTTCACCCTGGTTGCCCCGGTGCTGCCTGCCCCGGCGCTGGCGGCCGATCAATCGCTGGTCTTTGAGGCGCTGCGCCTGCTCGAGATCCAGTACATCGATCCCGTCGACCCCGTCAAAGCGCTCAACGCGGCAATGGCCGGTCTGCGCACGCTCTTGTCGGCCAAGGGCGTCGCGGTCACCTTGGTGGACATCGCCGCGGGCACCAGCGAGGCCGAGGCCCGGCGGGTGTTTACCGACCGGTTCGCCAGCACCGTGCAGGCGGCCGCCGGCGCCATCACCGACACGGAACTGGCCTACGCGGCCATCCGCGGCATGACGGAGTCCTTCAAGGACTCGCACACCGGTTTCTTCACCCCGCAGCAGAACTTCGAGCGCCGGCAGCGGCAGCGCGGCCAGGCCGGGTTTACGGGCGTCGGGATCGTGCTGCTGCCCGAGGGCGGCAAGTTCTTCGTGTGGGCGGTCGTGCCCAGCGGCCCCGCCGATCGCGCCGGGGTGAAGGAGTTCGACCGTATCGTCCGGATCAACGACGTGACCACCGACGGCATGACCATCGAGCAGGTGTCCGGATCGATCCGCGGGCCTGCCGGGACCGGCGTGACGCTGGTCCTGCAGCGGCCCGGGCAGCGCGATCCCTTCTCGGTGACGATCACCCGGGCTCCGATCGCCGTCCCGGCAATCTTCAAATCCCAGGTCCTCGACAACGGTATCGGTTACATCAAGCTCTACCAGTTCGTCGACGGCACGGGCCGGGAGTTCCGCGCCGCGCTCTCGCGGGTGCGCTTCCAGGGGGCGAAGGCGCTGGTTTTGGACCTGCGCGGCAACAGCGGAGGCTACCTCCACGAACTGACGAGTGTGCTCACCGCCCTCCTGCCGCGCAACACCCCGATCTACATCGAGATGCGCAAGGGAGGCACGCGGGTGGTGCGCACCACCGGTACGCCGATCGTGCCGGCGTCCATGCCGCTGGTCGTGCTCATCGACGACAGCAGCGCGTCGGCCGC
Source organism: bacterium (assembly GCA_035292085.1). Classification (GTDB taxonomy): domain Bacteria; phylum Sysuimicrobiota; class Sysuimicrobiia; order Sysuimicrobiales; family Kaftiobacteriaceae; genus DASXUC01. The sequence goes on along the minus strand of DATDQT010000152.1, from coordinate 31,353 downwards.
CGAATTGCTGGCCGCGGCCATCAAGGAGAACCGGCGCGGGCAGCTGGTCGGCGAGAAGACCGCCGGCGCGGTGGAGGCCAGCATCGTCCTGGATCTGTCCGACGGCTCAGCCATCAGCGTGACCACCTTTCGGCTGGCGAGCGGCCACGGGGCGCGCCTGGAGAATGTGGGCGTCAGCCCGAACATCGCCGCGGCCCTCAGCGTCCAGGACCTGGAGGCGGGACGCGATATCCCGCTCAGCACGGCGGTGAGGCTCGTGCGTCAAATCCTCGCATTGCCCGCCGGCCGCTGACGATCGCCCTTCGACTCGCTGCGCTCTCTCAGGGCATCCGACTCGCACGGCCGAAGGCCATGAGCGAGCTCGCCAGAGGCGAGCGAGTCGAATGGGAACCGGAAGCCGCGAACAGACCCAAACAGGGAACGAAGAGCAGCCGAAGAAGCAGGGGAGGGGGCAAAAGCCTCTTCCCCTTCTTGTTCAGGAAACCGGAAACGGACACTGAAAGGACAACGCTACGGGTCGTTACGGCTCCCGGTTTCCGGTTCGCCGCTTCCGATCCACGTGATGGTGACCCAGTCGCTGGTTGAGCAAATCGAGAAACGGCGCGCCGACATCATCGGGTTTCTCGCGGCGCTGGTCCGCGCCGAGAGTTCCAACCCCCCCGGCGATACCCGTAAAGTTGCCGACCTCGTGGCCGCGCGGCTGCGTGAGGCCAGCATCGACTTCCAGATTCTGGCCGACGAGCCCCGCAAGCCGAACGTCATGGCGCGGATCGGGACGGGCAGGCCGGAGGTCCTGTTTACGACACACATGGACACCGTCCCGGCGGGGGACCGGGCGGCATGGCGGCGGGATCCGTTCGGCGCCGAGATCAGCGGGACGCGCCTGTACGGCCGGGGCTCCGCGGATGCGAAGGCATCGCTGGCTGCCATGGTCGCGGCGCTCGAGACCTTGACCAGCGTCCTGCCCCTGCGCGGCACCCTCACGCTGACGGCCGTCAGTGACGAAGAGGTCGGAGGCATCAAGGGGACGGAATACCTCGTCGACCGGGGCCTGGTACGGCCGGACCACGTGGTCGTCGGTGAGATCACGTCGAACCGGCTGGCCGTGGCCGAGAAAGGTGTGCTCTGGGTGCGGATTGTCACGCACGGGCGCGCGGCGCACGGGAGCACGCCGTGGGAGGGCAACAACGCCATCGGCCACATGGCCACGGTGCTCCTGGCAATCCAGCGCGAGATCGGGACACGTCTGGAACGACTGTCCCACCCCCTGACCCCGCGGCCGTCGATCAGCGTGGGGACGATCCGCGGCGGGATCGCCACCAACATCGTGGCCGATTGGTGCGAAGCGACGATCGACCGCCGGACGCTGCCCAACGAGAGCGTGCCCGACGCCGTCGCGGAAATCGAGCGGCTCATCGCCGACCTCTCACAGGCCGACCCTGCGCTGGAGGCTGACGTCGAAGTGCTGCAGATGGGGCCGCCCATCGAGACCCCGGTGACGGCGCTCGTGGTCACGGCCGGGCAAGACATCGCCTCGTCGTTGGGACTGGACCCCGCCGTGGTTGGATACCATCAAGCCAGCGACGGCCGATTCTTCGCCGAGCGCGACATCCCCACCGTGCTGTTCGGGCCCGGTGATCCGGAAGCGGCCCACACGACCGATGAGTTCGTCGACCTCGATGAAGTCCTGACCGCCGCCCAGTTCTATGCCCTCCTCGGACAACGGTTGCTGTTCCCGGACATGGGAAACAGGAAACGGTAAGCGGAGTAACCGATGGACTTCGCCTTGGCAGACCATCAGGTGGCGGCGTCACGGATGGTGCGGGATTTCGCGCAGACTGAAGTCGCCCCGCGGATCCGCGAACTCGACCGCGCCCAGCAGTTCGACCGCTCCATCCTCACGAAGATGGCCGGACTCGGCATTCTCGGGCTAAGCGTGCCCGAGTCCTACGGGGGGGCCGGGCTCGACTACATGAGCCTGGGTCTGGCCTGCGAGGAACTCGAGTACGTGGACACGTCCCTGCGGGTGATCCTGTCCGTCCATCTGGGCCTGAACAGCCTGTCCGTCCTCGCCTGGGGCACCGAGGCCCAGCGGCGCGAATTCCTGACCCCGCAGGCCAGGGGCGAGCGCATCGCGGCCTACGGGCTGACCGAGCCGGCCGCCGGCAGCGATGCGGTCGGCATTCAGGCGACCGCCGTCCGCGACGGTTCCCACTACATCCTCAACGGCGAGAAGACCTGGATGTCGCTGGCCGATGTGGCCGATCACTTTCTCGTGTTCGCGTGGACCGACCGTGAGAAGCAGCGGCGCCGCGATCACTCCGGTCTGAGCGCATTCCTCATCACGCGCGAGATGCGGGGCGTGTCGACCTCGACCATCCACGGCAAGTTGGGCATCCGCGCGGGCAACACCGGGTCCATCGTCATGGAGGAGGTCCGGGTCCCGGCCAGCCACCGGCTGGGCGAGGACGGCGAGGGTTTCCGCCTCGCGATGTTTGCGCTTGACCAGGGGCGGTTCACCGTCGCCGCGGGAGCGACGGGGCTCATCCGGGCGTGCCTGGATGCGAGCGTGCGCTACGCGGCCGAGCGGCGGACATTCGGCCGGCCGATCGGCGAGCACCAACTCGTGAAGGAGATGATCGCGGGCATGACCCGCGACTACGAGGTCAGCCGGCTGCTGTACCTGCGCGCCGGCTGGATGAAGAACCAGGGGCTCCGCAATACCCGGGAAACCTCGCTGGCGAAGTGGTATGCGACCACCGCGTCGGAGCGGGCCGCCGGCGATGCCGTCGAGATCTACGGGGCCTACGGGTATTCGGATGAGTACCCCGTGGAACGGTTCTACCGCAACGCGAAAGGCGGCGTGATCTACGAGGGGACGCGCGAGATTCACACGCTGCTGCAGGCCGACTATGCCCTGGGGTCCCGCGAGGATCGCCCGACCCGCGTCACGCTGCCGCGGTGGCCTTTTGAGGAGCCGCGATGAGTCCTTACGGCTCCCGGCTTCCGGCTTCCCGTTACCGGTGCTAGAGCATGTTGCCGTGGGAGCGCCTGCGCGACAAGCTGTACACGCTTGAAGGCAAACCCTACGCCGCCTACAAGGCGCTGGAAGGCGAATACCGTTTCGACCGGTTCGTGCTGTACCTGGACTACATACAGGCCGATCCCGGCGGGCCGCCGTCACCGATGCGCGTCCGCGTGGACCAAGCCGAAGTCCGGCTCGCTCCCGACCTGTGGGCGACACCGGTCAGGCGGATCGCGCTGGCCGACTTCCTCGCCCGGCGCTGGCAGGATGCCGTGCGGAAGGCCGGCCGCAGCGGGCGCCCTGGCGGCCGCTCGGCAGGCTATGTCATCGAGGCGGGAAACCAGCAGATCCTCGAGCGGACGGCCTGCCACATCGCGGAGGATTTCGTCGAGATCCGGGGCGGCGTGATCCTGCCGTCGGAAGGCCGGCGGGCACTGCCGAAAGACGCGCAGGCGCTGCTGCTGGACGGTCTCCCCCAGATCGTCGATATGGCCCTGATGGCGGAGCATCCCAGCCGCAGCGTCGACGTGATCCAGCGCTACCTCGATGTGATCGAAGATGCCGAGGCCCTGCGGGCGCAATTGCCCGCCCGCGGCCTCGTGGCGTTCATCGCCGATGGCGCCATGCTTCCCAGGGAGGCCGCGTCGGACCGGCCCCGGCTCGCGCACGTGGTCACCTTTCACGCTCCGGCGGAACTGCGCGTCACGCTGGAGGCGCCCCACCGCGGGCCGGTCACCGGCCTGGGGATTCCACGCGGGGTCACGCTCATCACCGGCCCGGCCTTCTCCGGACGGTCAACCCTGCTGCGAACGATCGCCGCCGGTGTCTACGCACATCTGCCCGGTGACGGGCGCGAATACTGTGTCACGGCGCCTGATGCGGTCGCGGTCGTTCGGGAGGGCGGGCGGCGCGTTGAGGCCGTGCCGCTCGCGCCGTTTATCAGGGGCCTGCCCGGTGGGGAAGATGTCCGGCGCTACCGCGCGGAGCATGCGCCGGACCTGCTTTCCCAGGTGGCCGGACTGATGGAGGCCCTCGAACTCGGCAGTACGGTGCTGCTGTTTGATGAAGATACCACCGCGCCGGCCCTGCTCGCCGCCGATCCCTTTCGCGGTGCCCTCATGCCCCAGACGGACGATCCGGTCGTGCCGGTGCGGGATCTTGCCCGTGCCCTGTTCGCCGAGCACGGCGTCTCATCCATCATCGTCGGTGGGGCCGCCGCCGGGTTCGCCGGAGTGGCAGACAGGATCATCGGCATGGACGGGTTCCGGCCAGTCGACCTGACCGCCGCCGCCAACGCCGCCGCCGCGGCGAGGGGTGCGGGCGGGACAGGGCCGCAGGGGTTCGGAGGTATCGCCCAGCGCGTCCCGGCCGGAGAGTCGGTCGTCCCATTTAAAACCCGGCGCGTGAGATCGGAGCCGCGCGGCGAGCGCGCGGTCGGCATCGGCCGCGAAGTGCTGGACCTGGCAGGCGCGGAGCAACTGGTTGAACCAGGCCAGATCCGGGCCGTCGGCGACGCCATCGTCTTCGCCGCGGAGAAAGGGTACGTCGATGGGACCCGGTCGCTGCGAGAGATCGTCGGCCTGATCGACGGCGACGTCTCGGAGCGGGGCCTCGCGGTGCTGTCGCAGTTCCAGGGACATCCGGGTGACTATGCGCGCCCGCGCCGGCACGAAATTGCGGCGGCGTTCAACCGGCTGCGGACCCTGCGAATCCGGTAGCCAGGAACCCCCGATGTCCACGCGAATATCCGCACTCTAGTTCTCGGCTGCCAGGCGACCCGGATCCCCGGTGACCTGGGTTGAGGAGGCGTCTCTGATGGAGTCCGTCAAGTACGTGTTGGACGAGTCCCGCATCCCCACGGCCTGGTACAATATCGCGGCCGACCTGCCGGTGCCCCTGGCGCCGGTGATCCATCCGGGCACCAGGCAGCCGATCGGTCCGGACGACCTGGCCCCGCTGTTTCCAATGGAGCTCATTCTGCAAGAGGTCAGCACGGAGCGAGAGATCCCCATTCCGGAACCCGTGCGAGAGATCTACCGGTTGTGGCGGCCGACGCCCCTGTATCGCGCCAGGCGGCTGGAGGCCGCGCTGGATACGCCCGCGCGGATCTACTACAAGTACGAGGGCGTGAGCCCGGCGGGGAGCCACAAACCCAATACCGCGGTGGCCCAGGCCTTTTACAACCAACAGGCCGGCGTCCGCCGCTTGACGACGGAAACCGGGGCCGGGCAGTGGGGCAGTGCCCTGGCGCTGGCGTGCCAACTCTTCGGCCTGGAGTGCACCGTGTACATGGTGAAGGTGAGTTACGAGCAGAAACCGTACCGCAGGGTCATGATGCAGACGTGGGGGGCCGACGTGATCCCCAGCCCCAGTGACCGTACGCGCGCCGGCGGACAGATCCTCATGCGCGACCCCACGTCTCCGGGCAGCCTGGGGATGGCGATCAGCGAAGCGGTGGAAGACGCCGCGACGCACGACGACACGAAGTACTCACTGGGCAGCGTCCTCAACCACGTCCTGCTCCATCAGACCGTCATCGGCCTGGAAGCCAAACAGCAGATGGAGATGGCCGGGGACTACCCGGACATCGTGATCGGCTGCGTCGGCGGCGGCAGCAACATGTCGGGCTTGAGCTTCCCGTTTCTCGCCGACAAGTTCAAGGGCCATCCCGTCCGCGTCGTCGCCGTCGAGCCCGACGCCTGCCCGACGCTGACCAAGGGCCTCTACCTCTACGACTTCGGCGACACGGCCGCGACGACGCCGCTGCTGAAGATGTACACGCTGGGACATGGCTTCGTGCCGCCGGCCATTCACGCCGGTGGGCTTCGCTACCACGGCGATGCGCCACTGGTCTGCCTCCTCTACCACCACGGGTTCATCGAGGCGGCGGCGTATGGCCAGCGGACGGTGTTTGACGCGGCCATGCAGTTCGCCCGAACGGAAGGCATCCTGGCGGCCCCCGAGTCTGCCCACGCGATCCGCAAGGCCGTCGACGAAGCGCTGCTGTGCAAACGCGACGGCACGTCCCGGGTGATCCTCTTCAACCTGAGCGGGCACGGGCACTTCGATCTGGGGGCCTACGACGCCTACCTGACGGGACAGCTGGAGGACTACACGTATCCGGAGGCGCAGGTCGCAGCGGCCATGAAGGAACTGGCCGGGATTCAGCCGGGCTAGGTCCGTTCCAACGCGACCGCTAGAGGCTGCATGGCCGCATCACGTGGCTGTCGCGTTGGAACGGATCTAGGCCCGGCACTCCGTGCAGACCGCGCGGAACACGACGTCCTGATCCTTGACTTGAAAGCCGCGGCGCTGGTCGGGGGGAATCTCCACCGGCTCGACGTCGACGTAGACGTCCTTCACCTTTCCGCACTGCGTGCACACGATGTGGTGATGCCGCATGGGTGTCGCGCAGTACCGCATGCTGCCCGTGCCGAGATCCAGCGGCCTGATCGCGCCGGCCTGCTCAAGTTCCTTAAGGATCGCGTATACGGTCCTCAGTGACAGGGATGGCATTTCCCGCGAGGCCCGCACGTACAGTACTTCTGCGGAGGGATGCTCGGCCTGTGCGCCCTCCAGCAGCCGGAAGATGAGGTCCCGCTGCGGCGTGATGCGCAGGCCCCTGCGCTGAAATTGCTGTCGCAGGTCAGCCGCCGTCAGCATGTCGCTGGCAACAACGATTGTTGGGGCAACCTTCTTCCGCGCTCCTAGAATCTAATTGTTCTGTGTAGAGGTCAAGAATCAGCATAGCAGAGTCCGCATGCAGGAGGGAATGGGAATGAAGCGATCGGTCACCCTCGCCTCCATCCTGATCGCGGTCCTCGTCGCCGGCATCCTGGCTCCGGCATCGGCACAAGGGGTCTCACTGACCGTCTATTCGGGCCGGACCCGCGAATTGGTGGCGCCGATCCTCGAACAGTTCACCAAAGCGACCGGCATCGCCGTCCGGGCGCGGTACGGCGAAACCGCGGAACTGGCAGCCACCATCATGGAAGAGGGCGCGAACAGTCCGGCCGACGTGTACGTGGCGCAGGATGCAGGCGCGCTCGGAGCGCTGGCATTCGGCGGCCATCTGCGGCGGCTCCCCGATGCCATCCTACAGCGGGTTGAGCCGCGGTTCCGGTCAGGCGACGGGTTGTGGGTCGGGATCAGCGGCCGGGCCAGGGTAGTCGTCTACAATACCCGGAACCTTACCACCCGGGACCTCCCGGCGTCGATCGCAGACTTCACCACCCCGAGGTGGCGGGGCCGCATCGGGTGGGCGCCGACCAACGGGTCTTTTCAGGCCCAGGTCACCGCGATGCGCCTGCTGTGGGGCAACGAGCGGACCCGCCGGTGGCTGCTCGGCATCAAAGCCAACGCCCCCCGCGTCTACCGCAACAACACCGCGATCGTCGCGGCCGTGGGCGCCGGAGAGATCGACGTTGGCTTCGTGAATCACTACTACCTCTTTCAGTTCCTCCGCGAGCGCGGCACGTCGTTCCCCGCGCGGAACTACTTCTTCCCGGGGCCGGACGTCGGAAATCTGATCAACGTCGCCGGCGCCGGCGTCGTGACGACCAGCCGGAACATCGCCGCGGCCACGCGGCTGGTGGAGTTTCTCCTGTCCGCCGACGCGCAGCGCTACTTTGCCAACGAGACCTTCGAATATCCGTTGGTCGTGGGGGTGGCGGCGCACCCACTGCTCCCGCCGCTCGGCCAGATCCGCACTCCCGCCGTCGATCTGAACCACCTCCAGGCCCTTGAGGAGACACTGCGGGTGCTCCGGGAGGCCGGCATACTCTAGCATGCTTGACGTCGTGCTGCCCGCTCGACAGCGCCGGCTTGGCGCCGGCGCGCAGGTCTGGATCCCGTCGGTGCTGGTGGCCGCCGCGATGCTGCTCCCTATTGCGTATCTAATCGTGCGGGCTGCGGGGGCCGGGGACGAAGGGTGGAGTCTCCTGCTCAGCCCGCGTACCGGACGCATCCTGTTCAACACGCTGCTCCTTGCCGCCGCGGTGACGGCGACCACGATTGCCCTCGCCCTGCCGCTGGCGTGGCTGACGGTCCGCACGGATCTGCCTGCCTCGCGTCTGTGGAGCGTGCTCACCGCCCTTCCCCTGGTCGTGCCCTCCTACGTCGGCGGGTTCGTCGTGGTCACGGCGTTCGGCCCGACGGGCATGCTGCAGCAGGCGCTCGAACCGCTTGTGGGCATCACGCGGCTGCCGGCGGTCTACGGCTTTCCCGGGTCGTGGTTGACCTTGAGCCTGTTCACCTATCCGTACGTGCTGCTGAGCATCCGCGCCGGTCTGCGGGGGATCGATCCGGCGCTCGAGGAAGCGTCGCGGAGCCTCGGCCACGGGACCGCCGAGACGATCAGACGGATTTCGATGCCGATGCTGCGCCCCTGGATCGGTGCGGGCGCGCTGCTCGTGGCGCTCTACGTCCTCAGCGACTTCGGCGCGGTCTCGATGATGCAGTTCGAGTCGTTCACCACTGCGATCTACACGCAGTACCAGGCGTCGTTCAATCGGAGTTATGCCGCGGTGCTGTCGCTGGTGCTCGTCGCCCTGACGGTGATCGTCTTGTCGGTCGAAGGGCGCAGCCAGCGCGCGCGCTACTATCGGATCGGTGCGGCCGCCGCCCGCCGCCCGCGGTTGGTCCGGCTAGGCCGGTGGCGGTGGCCCGCGCTGCTGTTCTGCGGTACGGTCGTCGCCCTCGGGGTACTGCTGCCGGCGGGGGTCGTGCTGTACTGGCTCGTCGTCGGGCTCCGGCACGGCCAGCCGCTCATCCTCACGCTGCGACCGGCGCTGAATTCCGTCTACGCGTCGGCGCTGAGCGCCGGGGCGGCGGTGTTAGCCGGAATGCCGATCGCGATGCTCGCCATCCGCCACCGGGGAACCCTGGCCACTCTCATCACGCGCCTGGCCTATGCCGGCTACGCGCTGCCGGGGATTGTCGTCGCCTTGTCGCTGGTCTTCTTCGCCGCGCGCACCGTGCCGTGGCTCTACCAGACAATGCCTGTGCTCGTGTTTGCCTACCTCGTGCTGTTTCTTCCCCAAGCCGTTGGCACGCTGCGGTCGGCGCTGCAGCAGATCAGTCCCTCGCAAGAAGAGTCCGCGCGTGTGCTGGGTCGGACGAGCCGGCAGGCCCTGCTCACGGTCACGGTTCCGCTGGTCCGTCCCGGCGCCGTCGCGGCGGCGGCGCTGGTATTCCTGACGACGATGAAGGAGCTGCCGGCCACGTTGTTGCTGAGTCCAACGGGATTTGAGACACTGGCGACGCGCATCTGGTCGGCGGCCACGGAGGGGTTTTTCACCCGCGCGGCGCCGCCGGCGCTGCTGTTGCTGCTGATCTCATCACTGTCGATGGCGCTGCTGCTGTCGCAGGAACGCCGGGGATTTGACGTATGACGCACGTGGAGTACGCCATCCAGTGTCGCGGCCTGTGGAAGTCCTACGATGCCACCACCGTCGTGTGCGACCTCCATCTGTCGGTGCGAGCGGGAAAGATCACCTCGCTGCTGGGTCCGTCGGGCTGCGGGAAGACGACGGTACTGCGGATAATCGCGGGTTTGGAGATTGCGGACCGCGGCACCATCGAGATCGGCGGCCGCGTCGTGGCCCGGGAGCGCAGCTACGTGCCGCCCGAGCGCCGCCAGATTGGGATGGTGTTTCAGGACTTCGCGCTGTTCCCGCATCTCTCGGTCGCCGAGAACATCGCCTACGGGCTGCCGCCGCACAGTCCGGATCGTGCCGGCCGTGTGCACGACTTGCTGGTACTGGTCGGACTCGCGGGTCTGGAGTCACGGATGCCCCATGAGATGTCCGGCGGCCAGCAGCAGCGGGTGGCCCTCGCCCGGGCGTTGGCCCGGCAGCCGCTGGTCGTGCTGCTGGACGAACCCTTCAGCAACCTGGATGCTGACCTGCGCCAGCAACTGCGCGAGGAGATGCGCGAGATCCTCCGGCGCACGCGCACCACTGCGGTATTTGTGACCCATGATCAGGACGAGGCGCTGTTCATGGGGGACGAGGTCGCAGTTATGCACGCCGGGCGGATCGAGCAGGTCGATGCCCCAGAGCACATTTTCCAGATGCCGCGCACGCGGTTTATCGCGTCGTTTCTGGGACGCGCGGATTTTGTTCCGGCGACGGTTACCGCCGACGGCCTGCTCACCGAGGTCGGACTGGTGCCTCTGCTCGCGCCGCTGCCGGCGGGCAGTACGGTCGATCTCCTGGTGCGGGCGGACGATGTGACGATCGGCTCCCGCGGGGATACCGGGGTCATCGTCGCCCGCCAGTTCAGAGGGACGCACCTGCTGTACCGCGTGCAGCTTCCATCCGGACGGGTGATTCACAGCAGCGCCGACCACACGGCACCATTCCAACCGGGCATGCGTGTGGCGGTTTCGATCGATCCAGGGCACCCGCTGGTGTGCTTTCCCGACGGCGAGGCCGTCGTGGCCGCGCCGGTCGAATGCCCCGTGGTTGAGGTTCCAGAGGTCACCCCCGCGTCCTAGAAGAAGGTTTGCTAAGATGGGTCCAAGATGCGGTCCGGATGGCTGCTGGATCTCACCGGCATTACCCCCTACGCCGATGCCTGGGCACTCCAGCGCACGCTCGTCGCCGCCCGCCAGCACAACCGCGTTGGCGATGGACTGATCCTCCTGGAGCACGAGCCCGTCATCACCGTCGGGCGTTCATCGAAATCGGAGCACCTGCTGTTCTCCCGCGAATCTCTGGCAGCTCAGGGACTCGGCGTGTACGACATCGAGCGGGGCGGGAGCGTCACCTACCACGGTCCCGGACAACTGGTGGGCTATCCGATTCTCGATCTGCGATCGTACAACGAAGACATCGGCAAGTTCATGCGCTCCTTGGAGCACACGCTGATCAACGTCCTTGATGACTTTGGCCTCCAGGCTGCCCGGCAACCCGGCTATCCGGGCGTCTGGGTCGACGGCATGAAGATCGCCGCCGTCGGCGTCGCGGTGAAACGCCGCGTGACCATGCACGGATTCGCGCTCAACGTGGCGCCCGATCTGGCGCACTTCTCATTCATCAATCCCTGCGGGTTGGGGCGCGAGGTGACGTCGATGGCCATGGTCCTCGGTCGGCCGGTGCCCCTCGCGAACGTCCGTGCCCGCACCGCGGCGAGGTTCGCCGAGGTCTACGCGCTGGATCTCATCCCGGTGACCCGATCGGCGCTCGTGGGGGCGGCCGAAAGCGACTCCGTTCCTGCGCCCGCGTAGGTCCATGCCATCACGGCGGCGCTTCGAAACACGCGCGATTCACGACGGACAGGCGCCCGATCCCGCCACCGGCGCCGTGATTCCTCCGATCTACCAGACGGCCACCTACGCCCAGGACGCGCCCGAGGTCCACAAAGGGTACGACTACTCCCGCACCGCGAACCCCACCCGCGCCGCGCTGGAAACCTGCCTCGCCTCGCTGGAGGATGGCCAGTTTGGCCTGGCGTTTGCGTCGGGGATGGCCGCGATCGCGACCACCGCGTACCTGCTCAGCCCCGGCGAGCACGTCGTGGCGCCCGACGATGTCTATGGGGGGACGCACCGGCTGTTCGTGCAGGTGCTGCGCCGGTACGGACTCGAGGTGAGTTTCGTCGATATGACCGACCTCACGTGTGTCGAGGCGGCACTGACCGCGAAGACGCGCCTGGTGCTGGTGGAAACGCCGACCAATCCGTACCTGAAAATCCTCGACATCGCCGCCGTCGCCGAGTTGGCCCACAGTCGCGACGCCCTGGTCGTCGTGGACAACACGTTCGCCACACCCTACCTCCAGCGCCCGCTGGGGCTGGGGGCCGATATGGTCGTGCATTCCACGACGAAGTACCTCGGCGGGCACAGCGACGTGGTCGGGGGCGCGGTCGTGACGAGCAGCCGGGACGTCTACGAGACCCTGAAGTTTCACCAGAATGCGGCCGGAGCCGTCCCGGGGCCGTTTGACTGCTGGCTGGTCCTCCGCGGCATCCGGACGCTGGCGCTGCGAATGGACCGGCACTGCGCGAATGCTCAGCGCGTCGCCGAATCCCTGCGGGGGCACGCCGCCGTCCAGGGCGTGTTCTATCCCGGGCTGCCCGATCATCCCGGACATGCGCTCGCCGCGCGTCAGATGGCGGGATTCGGCGGAATGGTCTCGTTCACGCTGCACGGAGGCGACCCCGCGGCCCGCCGCGTGGCCGCGGGCCTGCGGGTCTTCACCCTTGCCGAGAGTCTGGGCGGAGTGGAATCGCTGGTCGATCATCCGGCGTCGATGACCCACGCCACACTGACGGGTTCGCCGCTCCAGGTCGATCCCGGCCTCCTGCGCCTGTCGGTCGGGATCGAGCACGTGGAGGATCTGATCGGTGATCTGGCACAGGCGCTGGGAAAGGCGGAGTGATGGTGAGCGTCTACATTCCGAGTCCGCTGCGTCGGTGGACGGACGGGCAGGGCCGGGCGGACGTACCGGCGCGCTCAGTCCGGGAGCTCCTCGACGGGCTGGAGGGCCGGTTCCCCGGCATCAAGGCGGAGGTGTGCGACGAGCGGGGAGCGGTGCGCAGTTACATCAACACCTTCGTCAACGGGACCGAGATCCGCCAGCTGGCCGGACTCGACACCCCGCTGGCCGACGATGACGAGGTGTCCATCATCCCCGCGATGGCGGGCGGCATGGACGAACTGACGGGCCCCGGGCCTCGGTCCTCGGGCATCGCACAGCCGACTGGGACCAAAACCGGAGCCCGAAGCCCGAAGCCCGAAGCCCGGCGTGGCGACCAGATCTTCGACAGTATCGTCGACGTCATCGGCAACACGCCGATGGTCCGCCTGGGCCGCGTGGCGCGCGGCGTTCGCGCCGACGTGGTCGGCAAGCTGGAATTCCTCAACCCCGGCGGCTCGGTGAAAGACCGGATCGGCGTCACGATGATCGAAGACGCCGAGCGTGCCGGCCTCCTGCGACCGAGCGGCACCATCGTCGAGGCGACGTCGGGCAACACGGGCGTGGGATTGGCCATCGCCGCGGCGATCCGCGGGTACCATACCATTTTCGTCATGCCCGACAAGATGTCGGACGAGAAGATCCGGCTGCTGCGCGCGTTCGGGGCGCGCGTGGTCATCACGCCGACCGCGGTCGCGCCGGAGGACCCGCGATCGTACTACAGCGTGAGCCGACGCATCGCGCAGGAGACGCCCAACAGTTTCTACGCCAACCAGTACGCGAATGAGGCGAACCCGCGGGCCCACTACGAGACCACCGGGCCCGAGATCTGGGCCCAGACCGGCGGCCGGGTCGACGTCCTCGTCGCCGGGATGGGGACCGGCGGCACGATCTCCGGCGCGGGGCGGTACCTGAAGGAACGCAATCCTGGCCTGCGCGTCATCGGCGCGGATCCGATTGGGTCGGTGTACTACGAGTACGTGAAGACCGGCCGGATGCCCGAGGCGCACGCGTACAAGGTGGAAGGGATCGGCGAGGACTTCCTGCCGCAAACGATGGACTTGTCGGTGCTGGACGAGGTCATCCAGGTGTCCGATCGCGAGTCGTTTGCGATGACCCGCGCGCTCGTGCGGGACGAGGGGATCTTCTGCGGCGGTAGCAGCGGGACGGCGGTGGCGGCGGCGGTGAAGTACCTGCGCGGCCAGCCCGAGGCCGGGACGGGCCTGCGCGCCGTCGTCATCTTGCCGGATTCCGGGTCGCGGTACCTGTCGAAAATCTTCTCCGATGACTGGATGCGCGAGCACGGATTCCTCGACGCCGAGCTCGGCGCCGTGTCCCACCTCCTCACCGGGAAGACCGGTCAACTGGTGACGGCCGCCCGGACGGACGCGGTGATCGAGGTGATCGCAAAGATGAAACAGTACGATGTCTCCCAGCTGCCGGTGCTCGACGACGGGCGGTTGATGGGGATGATCAGCGAAGTGGACCTCCTCACCTACCTCCTGGAGGGGTCCCACCGGGCGTCTGATCCGATTGAGACGATCATCGACCCCTTGCCGCCGGTCGTGGACCCGGAGACGCCGCTGGACGCGCTGGCCAACGTGTTCCTGTCCGCGAACGCGGCGGTCATCGTGGAGCACGGCGCGGTCGTCGGCATTGTGACGAAAATCGACATGATCGATTTCCTCGCCAAACGGCGGGGACGATAAGCCCCCCGGCGTTGGAGACGGTTGCCCTTCCAGTGCTGCGGATGGCGCCGGTGGATGACGTCCTCCTGCACGAGGAGGCGGATGACGTGCGCGTCGAGCGCCTGGCGACGCGCCTGCGGGACGACGGCGTGCTCCGCAATCCGCCCGCGGCCGTCTCGCTGCCCGGCGGGGGTTTCGTGATCCTCGACGGCGCGAACCGGACCAGCGCCCTCGCCGCCCTGGGCGCCCGGGTCATTCCCCTCCAGGTCGTGGACTACGACAACGTGCGCCTCGACGTCTGGAGCCACTTCCTGCTCGACAGCGGCACGGTGCCTGCGCGTCTGCAGGCCCAGGGAATCCCGCTCCGGCCCCGAGGACGGGGCGTGGAGATGGTTCCAGAGCGTGCGTCGCCGGCGTGCTACATCGCCGCCGGTGACGACATCTACGAAGTGGACGTCACGGGCCGGCTCGCCGCAATGCTGGCCGCGATCGTCGCGACGTACAAGGGCACGATGCGGATTTACCGCGTCCCCGGCTCCGGGGTCGGACGGGGGCTGGGCGAGCAGGCGGCGCGTCTGGCGCGAGAGTACGGCACGGCCGGAACGCTGGTCGCCTTCCCCATGCTGGAGAAGGACGAGATTCTGGCGATTGCGCGACAGGACGAGAAGCTGCCGACCGGCGTGACGCGGCACGTGATCGCCGGGCGTGCGCTGCGCGTGGACGTCCCCGTGGACATCCTCACGTCCGAAGGCCCCCTGGATGCGAAGGATGCGTGGCTGTCCGACTTCGTGCGGGGAAAGCTGCTCGACAACCGAGTGCGCTACTATCCGGAGGCGACCTTCCTCTTTGATGAGTGAGTTCGCGCATGGCGTACCGCTTCGCTCCCTCTGAACCTCACCAGTTGGGCGAATCCCTCCTCGGACGCATCGGGAACACGCCGCTGCTGCGCCTGCGTCGCGTCACGCGGGGCCTGGCCCCGGCGGTGGAGGTCTATGTGAAGGCGGAGTGGTTCAATCCGGGCGGGTCGGTCAAGGATCGTCCGGTCCTGCGAATCATCGAAGATGCCGAGCGTGACGGCCGGCTCACGCGGGAGCGGGTCATCACCGATTCCTCCTCCGGGAATGCGGGCATCGCCTATGCTCTCATCGCCGCGGTCAAAGGGTACCGCCTGCGGCTGTTCGTTCCCGGGAACGTCAGCGTCGAACGCAAGCAGGTACTGGCGGCGCTGGGTGCCGAGGTGACCTACACCGATCCCCTCGAGGGCTCCGACGGCGCGATCATGGCTGTGCGTGCCGCCGTGGCGGCCGACCCCCACCGCTATTTCTTCGGCGACCAGTACAACAACCCGAGCAACGTGCGCGCGCACGTCGACACCACGGGCCCGGAGATCGCCGGGCAAACGGACCACCGCATCACCCACTTCGTGGCCGGTGTGGGGACCGGCGGGACGCTGGTCGGCGTCGGCCGCTACCTGGCGGGATCCGGCCGTCCCGTCGAGATCATCGCCGTCGAACCCGACCGCGCGTTGCACGGGATCGAAGGGCTCAAACACCTGGTCTCGTCGATCGTCCCGGGGATCTACGACGCCGCGGTGGCTCATCGAACCATGGAGGTCTCTACGGAGGCCGCCTATGCGATGGCCCGGACGCTGGCGCAGGACGAGGGGCTCCTGGTCGGACAGTCGTCCGGGGCCGCGGTGGTCGGGGCGCTGGCCGTGGCCCGCCATCTCGACGAGGGGATCGTGGTCACGATCTGTCCGGATGGCGCGGATCGCTACCTCTCGACCGCGCTGTGGAACGAGCAGGAGACGTCCCCACCACCCGATCTCCTTCCAGTCGCGACCCGGTTCGCCGCGGGAATCGGCGGCGCCGCCGGCGTCGTGACGCGAACGTCGCTGACCGACGGGGCCGGGATCATTGTCACGCCGGAGCAGGTCGCGAACCTGGTCGCCCAGGCCGTGGACGAGTCTCCCCACGAGTGCTGCGGACTCCTGGCCGGCCGCAGCGGTCGAGCCGAACGAATGTTCCGCGGCACCAACGTCGACCACAGCCCCTTGACCTACTACATGGACCCAAAGGAGGTGCTGCGCGCGACACGGGAGATCGACGACGCCGGGATGGACCTCCTGGCGATCTACCACTCGCACACCCACACGCCGGCCTATCCGTCGCCGACGGACATCGCCAAAGCGCACTATCCGGACTCGTTGTACCTTATAATCTCCTTGAAAGACCCGGCCCGGCCGGAGATCCGGGGGTACCGGATCGTCAACGGTCGGGTGGTCGAAAAGAGCGTGATCATCCGATGAAAGTATCTGCGCGTGCGGAGTATGGGTTGCGGGCGCTGATCGATCTGGCCCAGCACTACGGCCGAGGCCCGGTGCAGAGCCACGATATTGCCGCACGCCAGGGTCTCCCCGAACCGTACCTCAATCAGTTGATGACGACGCTCCGCAAGGCCGGCCTGGTCGCCAGCAAGCGCGGCCCGTCGGGCGGGCACGCCCTCGCCCGGGCCGCGGAACTCATCAGTCTGCGCGAGGCGTTCGATGTCCTCGAGGGTCCGGCGGCGCCGTGGTGGTGCGTGGAGGAAACGGAGCCGGACTGCGTCTACGCGCCCGGCTGCGGCCTCAGGCCGGTCTGGCAGGCGATCAGCGCCGCCGTGGAGCAGGTCCTCGCCGACTTGTCCCTCGCCGACATTGCCGCCCGCGTGCGGGAACCGCTCGACTCGCCGCGAAGCAGCCGTTCGACGTCACTCACAATCGTTGCGGCACCGAAGTAGCCGTTCGACTCCCGCGCCAGCGGGCGAGTCGAATGGAATACTCGGCTGTCCCTGAGCGTTCCAGAAGGGCGGCCATGATAGGAGTACTGGCAGTGCCACAGCAGGAGTCCGCGGCGGTGGCGGAGGATCGCGAACGGTTCACCGCCCTTATCACCGAGCACCTCGACGGCCTCTTCCGGACCGCGCTGCGTCTGACCAGGAACCGCGCGAATGCGGAGGATCTGCTGCAGGAGACCTTTCTGCGCGCGTGGCGCTCCTTCCACACGTTCAAGCCGGGGACGAACGCGCGGGCCTGGCTCTACCGCATTCTGATGAATGCCCACATCGACGCCTACCGGCGGACGACGCGCGAACCCGACATCGTCGACCAGGACGATGTCGACGAATTCTACCTGTATTCCAAAGTCCAGGAGAGCGACGAATTCCGGCGGGCCGGCAACCCTGAGGAAGCGCTCCTGTCGCAGTTGATGGAAGCCGATGTCGTCGGTGCGCTGGAGGATCTGCCCGAGTCGTTCCGGGCCGTGGTCGTGCTGGCTGACATTGAGGGCTTCTCCTACAAGGAGATCGCGGAGGTCCTCGACATTCCAATCGGGACCGTCATGTCACGCCTGCATCGCGGGCGACGCCAGCTGCAGGTCAAGCTGTGGGACTTTGCGCGGCGGGCCCACTATGTGCGCGCCGACGGGAACGCCCCGTCGACCCCAGGCGGTGCCGGCCGATGAGACACCTCGACTGTGAGGACGTCCTGCGGGAAGTCTGGAGTTATCTCGACGGCGAAGTCGAGGAGACGCGGTTCCTCGAGATCCAGGCCCACGTCGAAGAGTGCGCTGGGTGCGGCCCGCGCTACGAGTTCCAGCGCCGGTTGATCATGATCATTCAAACCCGCGCCCGGCAGGGCTACCCCATCCCAGAGACACTCCGCCAGCGGCTGTTCAGATTGCTAGAGTAACGGGCCTTCGAACCCCGACCCCCGCCACCTCGGTCGAGGAATCCCCCACTTGAGTGATATGCTCGGCTGCCGGCGAGGTGCTAGCATGTGGGCCGGAGGGCAGGGAGGCGTCTGATGCCCGCGATCCGCGCCCTGCTCGTCGACGACCACCGGGTCGTCGGTGAGGCGATCGGCCGCCTGCTCCAGGAGGCTCCGGACATCGAAGTCGTGGGGCAGGCGACCAGCGGCCCGGAAGCCGTTCATCTGGTCCGGCGGCTGCAGCCCTCGGTCGTCTTGATGGATCTCGGCCTGCCTGGGATGGACGGCGTCGAGGCCACCTGGACGCTGCGCCGCCAGTTTCCCGCCCTCCCCGTCCTCGTGCTGACCATGTTCGAGCAGGAGGCGTACGTTCGCGAGGCATTCCGCGCCGGCGCGTCCGGCTACCTCGTCAAGACGGTATCGGCCAGCGAACTCGTCCATGCGGTGCGGGCCGTCCACGCCGGGGATGTCATCGGACGAGACGCCGGTTCCCCGGGTCCACTGACTGTCCCCGCTGCGGCCCCGAGGTTCTCGCACCGCGAAGTTCAGGTACTCCAGCTGGTCGTCGCCGGCTTCGGCGCGCGTGCGGTCGCCGAACGCCTGCGGCTGAGCCCGCACACGATTCGCAACCACCTCAAGTCAGTCTACCGGAAACTGGGGGTGACAGGACGCGTCGAGGCCGCGGTCCACGCGGTGCGGCTGGGTCTGGTGAAGGCATGACTCCGCGGATCCCGGTGCGCATCGACGGCGAGATCCGGCTCGTCCCCCCGCAGGAGGTGCTCTACTGCGTGGCCGACGCAGGCCGTGTCACGCTGGTGATGACCGGCGGCCAGATGCGCGGCGCCGGAGGGCTTGGGCCGCTGGCCCGCCAGCTGGAGCCGCTGGGGTTCTTCCGCTGTCACCGTGCGTACCTGGTGAACCTGGAGCACGTGCGCAGCGTGATTCCCTGGACGCGGAATGCCTACAGCCTGGCGCTGGAGGGAGACAAAGAAGTACCGCTCAGCAAGCACCGATTCAGTGCATTGAGACGTGTGCTTGGGTGGTGAAACGAGCTGCGGCTGCGAGACCGGGGCTTAGTGTGCTTTGGCGGCAGCCTTTTCCTTCTGTTCCATGATCGCCGAGGAGTGGCCCGGGAAGGCCGATGCGCTCGGGTTGATGTAGGTCACCGCGTTGTTCACGGCCGTGGCCGCCTCGCCGAACCCCGTGACGATCAGCTTGAGTTTGCCGGGAAACGTCACCACGTCTCCGGCGGCATAGACGCCCGGGAGGGTCGTCTCCATCTTGGTATTGGTCACGATGGAGTCTTCCAGGATCTGGACGCCCCACTCGCGGATCGGTCCCAGATTGCTGACCAGCCCGAGGAACGCCAGGACGGCGTCCACGTTGGGCCGTTCCTCCTCCCGCGTCTTGTTCTGGTAGATGACGGCGGATGAGACGCGGTCGTCGGTGCCCTCGATCGACTTCAACTCGTAGAACAGCTTCACCTGAATGGGCGACGCGAACAGCTTCCTCACGCTGTCCTCGTGCGCGCGGAACACGTCCCGGCGGTGGATCAGCGTGATTTCCTTCGCGTAGTCCACGAGTCCCAGCGCCCAGTCCAGGGCGGAGTCGCCGCCGCCGATCACGAGCAGCCGCTTGCCGCGGAACTCTTCTTTGGACCGGACCGCAAAGGACAGTCCCCGCCCCAGCCACTGGTCGAGTTCCGGGCGTTTGAAGGTCTTGGGGGTGAAGGCGCCGATGCCGGCGGTGATGATCACGACCCGGGTCAGGTGTTCCCCCAGGTCCGTGCCCAGGCGGATGAGGCCGTCGTCTGAGCGGTCCAGCGTCTGCACGCTCTCGTTGAGATGGATCGCCGGATTGTACTGCGTGGCCTGCGCGACCAGGTTCTGCACGAGGTCTTTGCCCAGGACCTTCGGGAAACCGGCCACATCGTAAATCCACTTGTCGGGGTACAGCGCGGTCACCTGGCCGCCGAGGTCCGGCTGGCTGTCGATCAGCTTCGTCCGCAGCCCGCGAAAGCCGGCGTAGTAGGCCGCAAACAATCCCGTGGGGCCCGCGCCGATAATCGTGATATCGTAGGGGTCGCTGTCAGATCCCATCATGCCACCGGTCATGGATTTGTCCCGACAAATGCCGTGCTATTATACCCTAATCAGTCCCCATGCTAGAATGCAAAGTGGAGTCAGCCGGTCAAGAACTACGTGGGCGATCGGAGGCGGAGGACACGACCCGATGACGCGTGCAGCGCGAGACCCGAACCAACGCGACAGCCAGATCCAGCGGAGTGGCAACGGGGACAGCCGCATTGGAACGGGTCGAGGCGGGCCGTTGCTCAGCACCGAGCAGATGGAGCGGTACTCGCGGCAGACCATCCTCGAGGAGGTTGGGGTTGCCGGCCAGCGCACGCTGCTGGACAGCAAGGTCCTGATCATCGGGGCGGGGGGCTTGGGCAGCCCGGCGGCCATCTACCTGGCCGCGGCCGGCGTCGGGACCCTGGGCATCGTCGACGGCGACCGCGTCGACCTCTCCAACCTGCACCGTCAGGTGATGCACTTCAGCCACGATATCGGACGGCCCAAGACGCAGTCGGCCCAGCGGACCCTGGAAGACATCAACCCTGACGTGTCCGTCATCCCGTTTCAAACAGTGCTCACCAGCGAGAATGCGCTGGCGGTGCTCGATGCCTTCGATGTCATCGTCAACGGCAGTGATAATTTTCCCACCCGCTACCTGGTGAACGACGCGAGCGTCATGCTCGGGAAGCCGATGGTCGATGCCAGCATCCTCAAGTGGGAAGGCCAGGCCACAGTGTTCCTTCCCGGGCGCGGATGCTACCGCTGTCTGTTCCCCACGCCGCCGCCGCCGGGCACCGTGCCCAGCTGCGCGGAAGGCGGGATCGTCGGCGCCCTGGCGGGGTTCATGGGGACGCTCCAGGCGATTGAAACCGTGAAGATCCTCCTCGGGATGGGGGAGACGCTGGCCAACCGGCTGGCCATCGTGGACGCGTTGACCTTTGACGTGCGGACGTTGCGGTGGAGCCGCGATCCGAACTGCCCCGTGTGCGGCGATCATCCGACCGTCACCGCCCTGATCGACTACGACGCCTTCTGCGGCGTCCCCAGCCGCGCGCATGCGGAGCCGGCACACGTCCCGGAGTCCGAGCCCGTGGTGGACGTGGTTCGCGCCAAGGCGATGGTCGACACCGAACAGGCTCTGCTCCTGGATGTCCGGGAATCGTGGGAGTGGGTGACCGCCCGCATCCCCGGTGCGACGCACATTCCGATGGGGCAGATCCCCACCCGCCTGACCGAGATTCCACACGACAGGCCGGTGGTCGTCTACTGTGCGACCGGGCAGCGCAGCGGCGCGGTCACGGAAGCACTGCGGCAGGCCGGTTACCCGCGGGTGTTCAATGTGGCGGGGGGGATTGTGGCCTGGATGAACGAACGCCTGCCCGTGGAAACAGGATCAGACAACTCCCGGAAACCGGAACCCGGGAACCGGAAACCGCGTCGGAGGGCGACCCCGTGAGCCGTTCATGCTTGACATGCTCAGCACGACCGGTAGACCCACCTGGTTCTAGATTTTGGATGGGCGATGGTATAGTGTAATGAGTATGATCACCATTACCGAGCAGGCCGCGGCCAAACTCAAGGAACTGATCTCCACGCAAGAGCACCCTGACCTCTACCTGCGCCTGTATATCCAGGCGGGAGGCTGCGAGGGATTCAGCTACGGCATGGCGTTTGATACCGAGCAACAGCAGGGAGACGAGGTCATCGAGCGCGGCGGGGTCCGCGTGCTGGTCGACGCCGTCAGCGGCACGTACCTCAGCGGCGCTCAGATCGACTACGCGCGGTCGCAGCTGGGCGAGGGATTCACGGTCCGCAACCCCAATGCCATCTCCACCTGCGGGTGCGGGCACTCGTTCAAGACACGGCACGATGCCGGGCAACCGGATCCGTGCGGCGAAGAGACACAGGCGAAGGCCTAAGGGGTGTCACGGTGAGCGACCTGGTGCAGACGCAGGACATCGAGATGCGGGGGAAAGTCGAGGCCGTCCTCGACCAGATCCGGCCCTACATCCAGGGAGACGGCGGTGACCTCGAACTGGTCGATATCGTCAGCGGCATCGTCCAAATCCGCCTCGCCGGGGCCTGCGTGGGATGCATGCACTCGATGATGACGCTGCAGGCCGGCGTGGAGCGGATGCTCAAAGACGCCGTCCCCGAGATCAAGGCCGTGGAGGCGATGCCCTTCTAAGCACCGAAGCAGCACCGGCGTGATCGGAGGGCTCCCACCACGGTGAGGGTCCTTCTTGTTTAGGGAAGGCACGACCAGTGTCATTGCGAGGAGCGACAGCGACGAAGCAATCCCAGTCCTGAGACTGCGTCGCTCGCAATGACAAAGCGTGGAGGTGACGCATGGCCACGCCGTGGACGCACATCGTGAGGAAGGTTGACGATTACCGCTGGGAGATTCCCACGTCCTACAAACCCGGCATGCGGGTGCCCGGGCTGATCTTTGCCGACGAAGCGATGCTCCGGCAGATCGCGGGAGAGCAGGCCCTCGAGCAGGTCGCAAACGTCGCCACGCTGCCAGGCATCGTTGGATATTCTCTCGCGATGCCCGACATCCACTGGGGCTATGGATTCCCCGTCGGCGGCGTCGCGGCGTTTGACGCCACCGACGGCATCATCAGCCCGGGCGGCGTCGGGTACGATATCGACTGCGGCGTCAGGTTGATCCGCACGAACCTGCACGAAGAGCAGGTTCGTGGGAAGTTGGAGGCGGCGGTCGATGCCTTGTTCACGGCGGTGCCTTCCGGCGTGGGATCGACCGGCCGCTCCAAAGTCTCCATGTCCGAGATGGACCAGGTGCTCACGGGCGGCGCGCGGTGGGCGGTGAGACACGGATATGGCTGGGAGGATGACCTCGATGCGATCGAAGCCGGGGGAGCATTGGCGCAGGCGGATCCGGACGCGGTCAGCGACACGGCCAAGAAGCGCGGCCGGGGACAGATTGGGACCCTCGGCTCAGGGAACCACTTTCTTGAAATCCAGGTCATTGACGAAGTCTTCGACCATGCCGCCGCGGCAGCGATGGGGATTCAATCCCCCGGACAGGTTGTCGTGTTTGTACACTGCGGTTCCCGTGGGCTCGGGCACCAGGTATGCACGGATTTCCTCCGCGTTGCCGAGCGCGCAGGTCAGGCGCACGGCATCACCCTCGTCGACCGCCAATTGGCATGCATGCCGTTTCAGTCGGAGGAAGGGCAGAGGTATTTCCGGGCGATGAGCGCGGCGGCGAACTTCGCGTGGGCGAACCGGCAACTCATCACCCACTGGACGCGCGAAGCCTTCAGCCAGGTCTTCCGACAATCTCCAGAAGCCCTGGGGATGTCGCTCGTCTATGACGTGGCCCACAACATCGCCAAGCTCGAGGAGTATGACGTCGACGGCAAACGGCGCCGGCTCATCGTGCACCGCAAGGGGGCGACGCGGGCCTTTCCCGCCGGGCATCCGGAAGTGCCGGCGAAGTATCGTCAGATCGGCCAGCCCGTCCTGGTGCCCGGAGACATGGGCCGCTACTCCTATGTCGCCGTCGGGACGGAGACGGCCATGAAGGAGTCGTTCGGGTCCACCTGCCACGGCGCCGGCCGTCTGATGGGTCGGAAGGCCGCCACCCGCGCGCTGGCGGGCGTAGATGTTGCGGCCGAATTGCGCAAGAAGGGAATCATTGTCCGCGCGCAGGACCGCTCGCTCCTCGCCGAAGAGGCGCCCCAGGCCTATAAGGACGTCGCCGACGTCATCGGCGTCTGCCACCACGCCGGGCTCAGCACACGGGTGGCCCGGACCCGCCCGATTGGAGTCGTCAAGGGATAACACGTGGCTGAGAAGACGGGGCTGAAGAGACGTGGCTATCGTGGCTGAGCAGAAGTGGCTATATAGCCACGTTAGCCACGAAGCCACGCTGCCCCGTTGTAGTCGCAGGTAGCCCCTCCTTAGACTAAGAAGACGCTATTGATGAAAGAGTTTCCCCTCACAGGCACCTGGTTCTACGATCCCTACACTCCGGCCTCGGTGCACACCCACCGGACGGGGCCGGTCGTCGCGCAGGCCACCACCGCATTCCAGCACGTCGTCATCCAGGACTTTGAGCACCTGGGCCGCTGCCTGATCATCGACGGCAAGATCCAGTCTGCCGCGATCGACGAACACATCTACCATGAACTGCTGGTCCACCCGGCGATGGTCGCCCATCCGGCGCCGAAGCGGGTGTTAGTGTGCGGAGGCGGGGAGGGTGCGCCGCTCCGGGAGATCCTGCGTCACCCGGCGGTGGAACGGGTGGTGATGGTCGACATCGACGGCGAGCTCGTCGCGCTGTGCCGCGAGTACCTCGGGACATGGCATGCGGGCGCGTTCGACGATCCCCGTGTCCAGGTGCTCCATGGAGATGCGCGGACCTACGTGGAAGGCTCGCCGGAGCGGTTCGACGTCATCATCAATGACATCACCGATCCAATCGAGGGGGGACCCAGCAAGCTGCTCTTCACGCGGGCATTCTATCAGGCGGCGTCCGCCCGGCTGGGTGCGGATGGCGTCTTTGTCACACAGGCGATCGGGATTCACTACGATCCGGGGGATCGCCTGCACGCCGCGATTCACCACACCCTTGCCCAGGTCTTCCCGCACGTCCGGTCGTATGCGGACTACGTCCAGTCGTTCGACTACCCATGGGCGTTCGTGGCAGCATCGCAGCGCCCGTATTGGGAGGCGGCGCCCGCGGAGGTTGATCGCATCCTGGCGGCGCGGGGCATCACCCTGCGGTTCTACGACGGTGGGACGCATCAACGGGTGTTCAGTCTGCCGAAGCCGCTGCGCGAGGTCATTGCCGCAGAGACGACCGTCATTACCGATGAGGAGCCCCTCGTCGTACTATGAATCCACCCAATCTGCCCAATCTACCCAATCATCGGACTCCTGGCCTTGCTATCTTTCAGATTGTGAAGATTGGGAAGATTGGGTAGATCGGGTAGATCAGGATGCGCATTGAGCTAACGGAAGAACAGGCTGCGGTGCGGCGGACGATTCGGGATTTCGCCGCCGCCGAGATTCGACCGCATGCCGCACGGTGGGACCGGGAGGGGTCGTTTCCGAAGGAGATCGTCCCCAAACTCGCCGTGCTGGGGCTGCTGGGTCTGGTCGTGCCCGAGGAGTACGGCGGCTCGGGACTCGAGATGGTCTCCGCGATGCTGGCCGTCGAGGCCGTGTCGTGGGGTGATGGTTCCCTCGGGCTCACCGTCGCGTCCCACAACTCCCTGTGCGTGGGACACATCCTCGCGTTTGCGAGTGGCGAGCAGAAGCGCCACTATCTGCCTCTGTTGGCGGGCGGAGACGCGCTGGGGGCGTGGTGTCTCACCGAACCGGCGGCGGGCAGCGACGCGGCGGCGATCCAGACCCGCGCCGTCAGGGGAAACGGGGGATGGATCCTCAACGGTACGAAAGTCTTCGTCACGCAGGGAAGCGTCGGGCGCGTGTACGTGGTGATGGCCGTCACGGATCCCACCGCCGGACACCGGGGGATCTCGGCATTCATCGTGGAGCGCGGCGCCCCAGGGCTGCGGATCGGCAAGAAGGAGGACAAACTCGGCCTGCGCGCGTCGGATACCGCCGAGGTCGGGTTCGAGGACTGCGAGGTCCCTGACGACGCCGTCATCGGAGCACCGGGCACGGGATACCGGCAGGCGCTCGCCGTCCTCGAGCGCGGGCGCATTGGGATCGGCGCGATGGCTGTGGGGATCGGCCGGGCGGCGCTGGACGCGGCGCTGACCTACGGGGCGCAGCGTACGGCGTTCGGCCAACCCCTCACCGGGTTTCAGGCCGTCCAGTTCATGATCGCGGACATGACCATGGAATTGGACGCGGCCGAGTTATTGGTGCTCCGTGCCGCGCAGCTCGCGGATCTCGGGCATCCATTCCGCCGCGAGGCCTCGATGGCCAAGCTGTACGCGTCGGAGGCCGCCGCGCGCGCGACGAACAAGGCCCTCCAGATCCACGGCGGCTACGGATTCATCAAGGACTACCCGGTGGAACGCTACTACCGTGACGTCAAACTGACGGAAATCGGGGAGGGGACCTCGGAGATACAACGCATTATCATTGCGAAGTCCTTGCTGGAGTCCTTCTCGGCTTGACGCTCCTGCGGTCGCGTGCTATACAGGGGTCAACCGAATAGCTCCCTTATCAAGAGTGGGCGAGGGACGGGCCCGATGACCCCCGGCAACCTGCACCCGGTGCAAGGTGCCAACTCCCGCGGACCAATTTCCGAGAGATAAGTGGGACCGCGCATCCCCTCCGGGAATTGGAGGGGTCTTTTTATGCACGAATTTCTGAGACAACTGGCAGAGCGGCCCATGCTGGCCGACGGCGCGATGGGGACGATGCTGTACGCCCGCGGGGTCCCGTTCGATCAGTGCTTTGATGCCCTCAACGTCATACAGCCCGCGGTGGTCGAAGGCATCCATCGCGATTACGTCGCCGGTGGAGCCGAACTCATCGAGACCAACACCTTCGGCGCGAACCGGTTCAAGCTGGCCGCCCACGGACTTGAAGGGCACGTGGACGAGGTCAACCGGGCCGGGGCGGTGCTCGCGCGCCGCGCCGCCGATGCCGCCCCTCGGCGGGTCTACGTGGCCGGGTCCATGGGACCCACGGGCCGGGCCCTGGCTCCGCTGGGCCCCCTGACCGGGAGCGAGGTGCGAACGGCATACGCCGGGCAGGCCCAGGCGCTGGCGGCCGGCGGCGCCGACGTGCTCATCCTGGAAACGTTCACAGACCTCGCGGAGCTCGCCGAAGCCCTGCGTGGCGCCCGCGCCGCGACCGACCTTCCAATCATCGCCCAGGTCACGTTTACGCAAGAAGGGAAGACGCTGCTGGGGCATGCCCCCGGAACAATCGCCAGAGCACTTGCCGATTTCGGCGCGGACGTCATCGGCGCGAACTGCAGTGTGGGACCGCACGGAATCCTCGAGACGATCCGGCTCATGGCGTCGGCGGCCCCGGGCGTGCCGCTGTCGGCCATGCCGAATGCGGGATTCCCCGCGTATGTGGGCGGGCGGTGGATCTACTACTCGTCGCCGGCCTACATGGCGGAGTTTGCGCGCCGTATGGTAGAGCTGGGCGTTCGCCTCATCGGCGGCTGCTGCGGGACGACCCCCGAGCACATCGCCGCGATGCGCGCTGCGCTTGACACGTCGCCGAGTGATTGGCGCCCCCAGCCGCTGCCCTCCTTCGGAGAAGGCAACGGGCGTTGGGGCAGGGTACCGGCGCGCTCGGAACCTGAGGGCGGTGAGACCACCACCCCCTCGCGGCTGGCCCAGAAACTCGGCCGGACGTTCGTCGTCACCGCGGAGGTCGCTCCCCCGCACGGCGCCTATGACCGCCGCGAACTCGACGCGTGCCGCGTCCTCCGGGATGCGGGAGTCGATGCGATCGACGTCGCCGACAACCCGATGGCCCGCCTGCGGATGAGTCCCTGGGCCATGTGCTCGCGGATCGCGTCAGAGGTCGGGCTGGAGACGGTCCTCCACTTCACGACCCGGGACCGCAGTCTCGTGCGGCTGCAGTCCGATCTCCTGGCCGTCCATGCCCTCGGCGTCAGGAACATCCTCGTCCTCCGCGGCGATCTGCCCCCAATGGGCGATTACCCCACGGCGGCCGGGTCACCGGTGAAGCCGTCCGGCTTTGTCAAACTGATCAAGCAGTTCAATTCCGGCCGCGATGTGGCGGGGAACTCCATCGGGGTGCCGACGGCCTTCACGGTCGGGGTGGCGCTCAACCTGTCGGCTCCCGATCTCGACAAAGAAGCCCGGATCTTGGAACGCAAGATCGAGGCCGGGGCGGATTTCATCTGTACGATGCCGGTGTACGAGCCGGATGCGCTCGACCGATTCGCGCGCGTCATGGGGCGCCTGCCGGTTCCGGTTCTCGTCGGGGTACTGCCGCTGGTGAGCGCGAGGCATGCCGAATTCCTGGACAACGAGCTGCCCGGTTTCGCGATTCCCGGCTGGGTCCATGAGCAGATCCGCGGGGCCGGCGCCAGGAGCCGCGAGGTCGGCCTCCAGATCTCGCTGGACCTCATCAGCGCGATCCGGCCGGCGACCGCGGGAGTCTACCTGATTCCGTCGTTCGGGCGCTTCGATGGAGTCGTCGAACTGATCAAAGTTGCGAAGGTGCCTGTGAAAACCTAGACTGGCAACGAATGGGGTCTCAGGAGCAGAGATGATTACAACTGTGGTCGGAAACTACCCAAAGATTCCCGACTTGCCGGCGCCGGGCAAGTGGCGCACGGCCGCGGAGCGGCTCCAGAAGGGCCAGATCGACCAGGCCGCGATGCGCGAGGTCGAAGATGAGGTCACCCTGGAGGCGATCGCAGACCAGGTGGAGGCCGGGATCGATCTCATCACCGATGGGCAGATCCGCTGGGACGACGCTCAGACGTACTTCGCGCGGCAGCTGACCGGGTTTGCGATCAACGGGCTCCAGCGGTACTTCGACACCAACATCTACTACCGGGAACCGGTCGCCGAACGCGAGGTGGCGTGGACCGCGCCGATGGCGGTGCGCGACTACGAATTCGCCCACGCCCACAGCGCCAGGCCGGTGAAAGCCGTCATCACCGGTCCGTTCACCCTCGCCGCCCTCAGCCGTAACCAGCACTATGCGAACCGGCGGACCTACATGCAGGCGCTGGCCGACGCGCTGAATCACGAACTGCGCGCCCTGCAGCACGCCGGCGCGCAGGTGCTGCAGATTGATGAGCCGGCGATATGCCGCCACGCCCAAGAATACGACCTGTTCGCCGACGCGATTCAGCGGCTGCTGTCCGGAATCTCGGCGAAGACCATCCTGTGCATGTACTTCGGCGACATCGGAGGGATCTATCCACGTGTGCTGGACCTGCCGTGCGACGTCCTCGGCCTGGACTTCGTCGCCGGGTACCGCAACTGGGAGATTCTCGGCCGCGCGCCGTTTTCGAAAGACCTGATGTTCGGGATCCTCGACGCGCGCAACACGCGCGTGGAATCCGTCGACGAAGTCGTCGCGGCGATCGGGAAGGTTACGGCGATGGTCCCGGCGGAGCGGCTGATGGTTAGCCCGAGCGCGGGGCTGGAGTTTCTCCCGCGGAGTGTCGCGAAGCGCAAACTGCAGCGGCTGGTCGAGGCCACCCGCACCGCCGATGGGACGCTGCAGGAGGTGCGCGTATGACGCTGCCAATCCTGCCGACCACGGCGGTGGGGAGCTACCCCAAACCCGGCTACCTGCTCGAGGCACGCCGCAAGTACCTCCGCAAACAGATCTCCAAGGAGGAACTCACTGCGCTCGAGCGCCGGGCCACGGAAGAGTGGATCCGGATTCAGGAAGAGATCGGCCTCGACCTGCTCGTGGACGGCGAGCAGTACCGGGGCGACATGGTCGCGTATTTTGCCGATGAGATGAATGGATTTGCCATCGCCGGTCTCGTGCGATCATACGGCAACCGCTTCTACCCGAAGCCGGTCGTCGTCGGCCCGGTGGGCCGGAAGTCGCCGTTGACCGTGGAGTGGTTCACGTATGCCCAGTCGCTGACCAGCCGTCCGGTGAAGGGGATGCTCACCGGACCCTACACCATCGCGGAGTGGTCGTTCAACGAATACTATCCGACGCGGCGGGCCCTGGTGCTGGAACTGGCCGGCGCGATCCACGATGAAGTCGTCGATCTGGAACGGGCCGGCGCCCGGTACATTCAGATCGACGAACCTGCGATCCATACCCGGCCGGAAGAGGATTTCGAACTGGCGGTTGAGGCCATGGAGATTGTGACCGCGGGTACGTCTGCCTATACAGTGTCGCACATCTGCTACGGTGACGTGCCGAAGATCTATCCCGCGATGCTGCGGCTGGCGGTCAACCAGTTGGACCTGGCGCTGAAGAATGAGGAGTTTGGCCTCCTGGACACCTTCCGAACGCATGCCTTCACGAAGGACATCGGCCTCGGCGTCGTCGACGCGCACTCGCATCGGGTGGAAACCGCTGAGGAAGTTGCCGGGGGCATCCGGCGCACCCTCGAGGTGATCCCTGCCCAGCAGATCTACGTCTCCCCGGACTGCGGTCTGAAGACGCGGACCATCGACGAGACGGTAGGAAAGCTCCGGGCCATCGTGGCGGCGGCCCGACTGATCAGGAGCGAACTTACGGAAACAGGGACACTCGGGATCGCGGAAGCGCGAACGTAGCCATCGTGGCAGCACGAAGAAGAGGGTCCAGCCGCCGTCCGAAGGACGAATCCGCAGGACGTGGACGTGTCTCCCAGGTCCCGCGGTCCCCGGTCCCCGCCGCCCCGATCAAGGTCGAGGCCCGTCGCATCATCCGCGCCCCGGTCCAGAAAGTGTTCCAACTGGTCAGCCGGGTTGAGGCCCAGCCGCGGGTGACCGGGTTGTGGTTCTCGTCCGACGTCCTCGACCGCCGCCCGGGTCAGCTGACCGTGCAGTACCGAGGGTACTTTGCCGGATTGCCGCTGGAATCGGTGCAGCGGATTACGCTGCAGCCGCCGCACCGCGTCGAGTTTCGTCAGACCCGCGGCGGGCTGCGTGCCCTGCAGGGGCTGTACCTCCTGCAGCCAGTCGAGGGCGACAGTGAACTGACCATGAGTCTGGAAGCGGACGTCAGCATGCCGTTGATCACCGATGCCGCGGCCGCCCGCGTGCTCCGGGGTCACGTCGAGCGAACACTCGACAAAATCAAGCTGGTCGCAGAGCGCGAATTACCGCGCGTCATCCGGCGCATCCGCGAAGAGAAACCAGTGCCAGAGGTGGCCGAAGCGGAGGAAACGCTTCCGACTGAGGCGGAGGAACCGCCGGAATTGGCGCTTCCGTCGAGTCCGGCAGTTCAGGAACCAGAAGCGCCGTCGATCACCGGGAGGAAGAGACGCCGAAGGCGGCGCCGGAGACGCCAAACTACACAACTCATACAACCTACACAACCCACACAACCACGGGAGGAACCCAGCAACGGTACGTAGTTGTGTCGGTTGTGTCGGTAGGGAGTAGAGGATGCCTCGAAAGATGCCGACTCCGCTGGAGATCGGCAGCGTTACCGAGAGCCAGTTCCGGATCACCTGGTCCGACGGCCACGAATCGGTATATTCCTGGCATCGGCTGCGCCTCCATTGCCCCTGCGCGCGGTGCAAGGGTGAGTGGAGGTACCGGCCGGCTCCGCTGACGGCGGCGGATATCCCCGCTGACATTCGGGCGATGGCCTACCAGCGCGTCGGGGCCTATGCGCTGCGCTTTGTGTGGTCGGATCAGCATGACACGGGGATCTATCCGTTTAACCTGCTCCGGTTCGACCTGTGCGAATGTCCCGAACACGAATCTTCCCAATCTTCCCGATCTCCCCAATCTGCCCAATCTGAAGGACAGTAGATTGGGAAGAT
>DATDQT010000151.1:0-7401 GCA_035292085.1 bacterium | reverse complement strand
CGCCGTTCTCCAGCGCCGCCCGCACCGCGGCGCCGGTCACCGCAACCTTCGTCACGATGTTGCCAAACGGCAGCCAGGCGAAGACGTCGCGACGGCGGATGGGCCCGGCGGGGAACAACGCATCGGTGCGGATGCCGCCGCCGTTGGTGATGGTGAGGTCCGCGCCCACCGCCGCGCGCATGACATCGGCGATGTAGTTGCCCAGAGGCGACTCCTGCTGCCGGACCACCGCATTCCGCGCATCGAGGGCGACGGTGGTTTCGCCGATCACGATCTGCAGGTCCCGGCTCAGCGCGTCCGAGTAGCGCTTGCTCAGCGCCGCCATCGCGGGATCCGACGGCGTCTTGTCGGTGATGGGAATCAGCTCGTGGGTCGCGACGGGGCGTCCGGTGAGCGCGACGCGCGTCACCCCCAGCCACCGCGCGTCCACGCCCGCTTTTGCGATGAGGCGGTCGCCGACGCGCGAGGTGAGCGGCACGTGCTCGTGACCGCCGATGACGAGATCGACCCCGGCTACCACCGCCAGCATCGCGCGGTCTTCTTCCACCGTCATGTGCGTCAGGGCGATGATCCGCTGCGCGCCGTTCCGCCGGAGGATCGGCACCATCGCCGCGGCCACGGCGGTCGGGCCGCCGAACCACACCGGTCCCGGCGATGAGGACGACGCCGTCGACGGGGTCAGCAGCCCGAAGACGCCGACGTTCACTCCGCAGACGTTTCTGATGACGTACAGGCGCGCACCGGGAAACAGCCGCGCCCCCGGCGGGTTCATCACGTTCGTGGCGACCCAGGGAAACTTCGACTCAGCGACGCGCTTCTGGAGTTCGGCCGGCCCATAGTCGAACTCATGGTTGCCGAAGACCGCGGCATCCACCCCGAGGCGGTTGAACCCGTCGATTAACTGCGCCCCCTTGAACACCGACGACTCGACCGAGGGGGAAATGAGGTCTCCGGCAAACAGCAGCAGCGTGCAGGGTTCCTTCTCCCGGTATTGCTTCACCAGCGTGGCGAGGCGGTCCAACCCGCCGGCGGCGCCATTGTCGACCGCGGTGAGCTGGTAGTCGTCATTGAAGTGGAGGACCGTGAGGAGAGGCTCCTTCGGGAGCACCGGCGAGATCGCCGACAGCAACAGCAAGATCACTACACCGATCACAACAGGCAGGCGGCGCATCGATTATTCCTCCCAAAAAGGCCTGCGCTGGTATTCGCCTCCACGATAGAGGTGCCTTCCAGTAGACTAGAGGCGCGATGGACGGACCGATTGTCGAGACCCAGGTCACGAACCGCATCTTCGTCTGGACGCTCGGCGGCGACGAGATCACCACCAGCTACGGGGCCAACTGCGTGGGCATTCTCGGATCCGACGCCGTCGTGCTCATCGATCCCCTGATCGCACCGGCGCATGCCCGGCTCGTCGACGCCGCGCTGCGGGAGAAGACGTCGGCCCCAGTGCGGTTCGTCGTCCTCACGCATCACCACACCGACCATGCGATGGGCGCCGCCTACTTCGCGGCGCAGGGCGCCGTGCTCGTGTCGCACCGGGAGTGCCGCGACCGGATGGCGGCCGAGCATCCCGGCCTCATCGAGACCCGCCGGAAGGACACGGCCCTGCAGCCGCTATTCGCCGATGCCGGCTCGGCGCTGCCCGAGATCACGTTCGACGAGGGGCTGGTCCTCTACCTCGATGACCTGGAGATCGAAGTGTGGCATCCGGCGTGGGCGCACACGCCGGGCGACGCGTTCCTCTATCTGCCCGACGAACGGGTCGCCATCTGCGGCGACCTTATTTTCCATCAGTACCACTACAACTTCGAAGACGCGCTCCCCGACGGTGTGCGCGAGGGACTGCGCGCGCTCCGCGCGCTCGACGCGGACGTGTTCATTCCGGGGCATGGGGCGCCCGGCGGCGAGGAACTGGTCGACCTGCAGGTGCAGTATCTGGAACAGGTGGCCGCGGTGGTAGCCGGGGCGCGGGCCGAAGGCGCTGCGGATGAGGACATCGCCGCGCGGATCGCGGCGGCGTTCCCCGACTACCGCCTCCGGATCGTCATCCCCTACGCCGTC
Organism: bacterium; assembly: GCA_035292085.1. GTDB lineage: Bacteria > Sysuimicrobiota > Sysuimicrobiia > Sysuimicrobiales > Kaftiobacteriaceae > DASXUC01. The sequence goes on along the minus strand of DATDQT010000151.1, from coordinate 5,337 downwards.
CAGCGGCTGAAAGTCCTGAGCGAGTCGAAGGGCTGACACCGGCGAAAGGAGCGTCTGAATGAACGTTCAGGTCGAGTGGTCTGCCCCCATGCGGTTCATGGGACGGTCCCCCAAAGGCGGAGTCGCCATCATGGAAAGCGGTGGGACGCAGGGCGCGCCGGCCGGGCCGTCCCCCATGGAGACCGTGCTGATGGCTCTGGCAGGCTGCTCGGGCATCGATGTAGTGGGAATTCTCGAGAAAATGCGCGTCCCGCTCCAGCGGCTGCGGATCGACGTCGAGGCCGAGCGGGCCGGCGACCACCCGCGCGTCTTCCGGAAGATCCGCGTGCGGTACGCGGCCAGCGGGAACGGGCTGACCGTCGACCAGTTGCAGCGGGCGGTGACGCTGTCTGTTGAAAAGTACTGCTCGGTGGCGGCGATACTCCGGCAGTCCGCGGAGCTGTCGACCGAAGTGGTCGTCGAACGAGGACCCTAGTCCTCGACGACCTCGGGACGTTCGAGCAGCGGCGTCAATTCCTCCAGGATCTCCGTGCGCGACAGCGCCGGGTAGCGCTCACCGACCTTCTTGACGAGCATTTCCACATCGCCGCGCACCGCCTGCCATTCCTGATCGGTCACCTTCGGCCAGCGATCCTTGAACTTCGGCAGCAGCGACGGCCACCGGGCTGCAAGCGCTTCATCGTGCGCCATGGCTATGCGAGCGCCTCCTTCACCAGCCGGCTCGCCTCCCCCGGATTGGGGAACCGCCCGGCCTGACGCTTGTTAAAGAGTTCTCCCTCGCCCAGACTGATCACAAACCGTCCGCCGGACGACGGCACCAGCGTGACGCCGTCGAGGCGGCCGGCGTGCTCGGCCAGAATCTCCTCCGCCACACGGACGGCTCGATCGAGATAGTTTCACTGCACGCAGTATTCAATGCGCAGCGCGCCATTGGCCATCGGGCACCCCTCGGAAAGAGTCTTGTCATCTCCGTTCTGCGCGCAGTCGGAGGAATCCCGCGGCCAGGCGCGAAGCACCAGCCATCTTCTGACGAAGGCGAGCCCCGAACCAACCGGGGGGATCAGGTTATCGCTTACCATACACTGGAGACCCCGGTTGGTTCGGGGCGAGGGAGGGACTTATGCGAGTATTATCGCTGATCCTCACGGCTGTGGTGGCCGTCGCACTGCTGACGCTGCCGGTCCTGACCACGGCGCCCACGGCGGATGCCGCGATGGCCAACAGCGTCATTGCCGGCTTCCTCAACCGGATGGGCGTCACATGGAAGAACACCAGCGACCCCAACGAGTTCCTCATCACCAAGCGCACCGGCCTCAAGAGTGCTGACGTCATCGAAGTGTACATCTACAACGACGCGAAGAATGAGGAGATCCGGCTGCGCGCATTTGCGATTGTGAACGGCCGGTACCTGGCCCTGTCTCGGTCGAGCAATCAAACCGCCCTGATGAAGGCGATGCTGCAGAAGAACGAGCGGGCGTTCGGCGCCTACTTCCTCGATGACGATGGCGACATCGGGTTCAAGTACGTCTTCACGACCGAGGCGAGCGTCGGCTATGTGCCGTTCCAGGTCGTCGTGAACGAACTGCTGCGGATCTCCGACGAGGCGGTCGTGCCGCTCTACAATCAGTACCGCTAGCCGCAGGCCCTGAGCGAGCGCAGCGAGTCGAAGGGCGGTCAGACGACCGGATCCAAGAACCAGGACTCGGCCCGGGCGATGAACTGGGCCGGGTCCGGGTTCAGCGCCGCGCGTTCAGGAGCGCCGTAGTACGCGCGTTCCTTGACCTCCCAGTCATCGGGTCCATCGTAGCTGAGGATCCACACGAACTCGCTGCGTTCCTTGATCGTCCACGCCTGAATGCGGTAACCCATCTTCGTCCGCAGCGGGTACACGCCGTTCTTCCAGGCGGCCACGAAGTCGCCGAGTTTCCCGCGGTTAATCGTGTAGCGGCGCAGCTGGCTGGGCATGCCGGTTGCCTCCTCTGAAGGTGTCGTGTTGTTCACAGACGAACCGCCCAGTATGTCCCCCGGGGAGGATACATTCTCCGCGCGTCCCCCTCGCCTCACCGTCTCTGGAATCAGCAAAGCGTTTCCCGGCGTCCAGGCCAACGACCGCGTCAATCTGGAAGTCCGCGCGGGCGAAGTCCATGCCCTGCTGGGTGAAAACGGCGCCGGCAAGACCACGCTCATGCACATCCTCTATGGCATCTACCAGCCCGATGCCGGCGAGATTCGCGTCGACGGCACCCCGGTGCACATCGCCTCCCCGAAAGACGCTATTACGCTGGGGATCGGCATGGTCCCCCAGCATTTCCTGCTGATCCGGCGGCACACGGTCGCCGAGAACGTGGCCCTGGGGCTTGCCGGCACGCGGTTCATCCAGCCGCTGCCGCCGGTCGAACAGCACATCCGCGAGTTCGGAGACCGCTACGGCCTGCGCGTCGAGCCGCGCGCGCCCATCTGGCAGTTGTCGGTCAGCGAACAGCAGCGGGTCGAAATCCTCAAGGCCCTGCTCCGCGGCGCGCGGCTGTTGATCCTCGATGAGCCGACCAGCGTCCTGACCCCGCAGGAGGCCGACCAGCTCTTCGCCGTGCTCCGGCGCATGAAAGCGGAAGGCCACGCCGTGATCTTCATCACGCATAAGCTCGATGAGGTGTTCGCCGTCGCCGACCGCGTCACCGTCCTCCGCAAAGGCCGGGTCGTCGGCACGCTGCCGATCACCGAGGCGGACCGGGGACGGCTGGCGCAGATGATGGTGGGACGCGGCGTGGACTCGGTGCTGCCGGCGCGTACCCCGGTCGGGCACGAGGACGCGCTCGCGGTCGAGGACCTCTGGGTCCGCGATAACCGCGGGTTGCCGTCGGTGCGGGGGCTGTCGCTGGCCGTCCGGTCCGGCGAGATCGTCGGCATCGCCGGCGTCGCCGGCAACGGGCAGAGTGAACTCGTCGAAACACTCGCGGGCCTGCGCCCGGCCGAGCGCGGCGCGGTGCGGGTCCTCGGACGAGACGTTACCAACCGCTCCAGCCGGGCCATCCATGAATCCGGCGTCGCGCACATCCCGGAGGAACGGATCGCCATGGGGATCGTGTCGCAGATGTCGGTAGCGGAGAACCTCGTGCTCAATCGCTACCGGTATCCGCCGTTTTCCCGCGGGCTCGTGCTGGACGCGGGCGTGATCGGACAGTCCGCGACACGGTTGATTGCGGAGTACGGCATTGCCACCCCGGGGCCCGCCACCCCGGCGCGCCTGCTGTCGGGCGGCAACGTCCAGAAGCTCATCCTCGCCCGTGAACTGTCCGCCGACCCTGCCGTCATCGTCGCGATGCATCCGACCTATGGGCTCGACATCGGGGCGACCCAGCAGATCCACACCCTGCTGGTGCGGCGCCGGGATGAAGGGGCGGGGATCCTGCTGGTCTCCGAAGACCTGGAAGAAATCTTCGCGCTGTCTGACCGCATCATCGTCCTGTTCGACGGCCAGAACATGGGGAGCACGCTCCCCGGCGAAGTGGACAGGGAAACCATCGGGTTGATGATGGCCGGGCAACGGCCATGAGACCGCTGGGGGCGCTGATCATCGAGCGCCGCGCCGATCCGCCGGTGTCGTGGGTCCTGGCCGTCTCCCTGCTGGCGATCACCACGGCCCTGGCGCTGGCCGGGCTCATCTTCTGGGCGTACGGGCTCAACCCGTTTGCGGCCTACGCGACGATTGCACGCGACACGCTGGGAGATCTGGAGATCCTCCCTGAACTGTTCCGACCCGGCATCCCGCTGCTGCTGGCCGGCGTCGGGCTGGTGATGGCGTTCCGCGCCCAGTTCTACAACATCGGCGCGGAAGGACAGTTGCTCGCCGGCGCGATCGGCGCGACGTGGGTCGCGCTGTTCTCGCCCATTCAGGGCATCTGGGCGCTGCCGGCGATGTTCGCCGCCGGGGCGCTCGCCGGAGCGCTGTGGGGCCTGATCCCCACCCTGATGCGGCTGCGCCTCAACGTGAATGAAGTCATCACCACACTGATGATGAATTACATCGCCATCTATACGGTGCAGTGGTTGACCTACGGGGCCTGGAAGGGCCCCAGCGTCCGCGGGTTCCCGTATACCGATGAGTTCCCGGCCGCCGCGCAGCTGCCGGTCATTCCCGGCACGCCGATTCACTGGCCGACCCTGCTGCTGGGCGTCGCCGCCGCGGTCCTGCTGACGCTGCTGCTCGCACGCACGACGCTCGGCTTCGAAATCCGCGTCCAGGGCCAGAATCCGAGCGCCGCGCGGTACGCCGGCATCAGTCCCCTGCGGACGGTCCTCGTGGTCATGCTCATCTCGGGCGGGCTGGCCGGGATGGCCGGCGTCGGCGAGGTCGCCGGCATCCATCACCGGCTCTTCGACCCCGGGCAGATCTCGCAGGGCTACGGCTACGCGGCGATCATCGTGGCGTGGCTGGCCCGCGGCAGCCCGCTGGCGGCGATCCTCACGGCCATGTTCCTCGGGTTGGTGTACAGCGCAGGGGAGGTGATGAAAGCGACGCTGCAGATGCCGGCCCGCGTCACCGACGTCTTCAACGGCCTCATCCTCTTCTGCCTGATCGGCAGCGAGCGCCTGCTCTACTACCGCTTGCGCTGGCACACGTCACCGGCGGCGCCGGAAAAACTCCCCGCGCAGGCGGGAGAACCGCAGAAGAGTTGATGGAACTCATCCTCACCACGCTGGTGCGGGCGATGGCGGTCGGGACGCCTCTGCTGTGGGGGGCCCTCGGAGAAATCTATGCCGAACGCGCCGGCGTCGTCAACCTCGGGGTCGAGGGGATGATGATCCTCGGCGCCTTCGTGGCATTCGCGACCGCGTACACCACGGGCAATGCCATCCTCGGACTGACCGCGGCGGCGGCGGTGGGCGCGCTGGCCGCGCTGCTCCACGCGTTCGTGTCGGTTACGCTGCGGGCGAACCAGTACGTCTCGGGGCTGGCGCTGTCCATGCTCGGGTTGGGGCTCGCGGGCCTGTTGGGCCGGGGCTGGGAAGGCATCCCGCTGGACCGTCCGCTCGCAGAGACGTCCCTAGTGCCCGTGGGGGTGGCGCTGGCGGTCGTGCTGTGGGTCGTGCTGTACCGTACGCGATGGGGCATCATCCTCCGGTCGGTAGGAGAGGCGCCCGCCGCCGCGGATGCGATGGGGGTCAACGTCTTGCTGGTCCGCTACCTCGCGGTGGTCTTCGGGGGACTCCTGGCCGGCATCGCCGGGGGATTCCTCTCGGTGGCCTACCGGCCGTCGTGGACGGAGGGGATGACGGCCGGAACCGGCTGGATCGCCATCGCCCTGGCCATCTTCGCCGGGTGGGACCCGCTGCGGG
>DATDQT010000150.1:0-2217 GCA_035292085.1 bacterium | reverse complement strand
AACTGACGGTCTCCGACCCGCGGGCTGGCGAAATTGTACATCAGCAACGACGCGAATCTCAGGTTCACCGCGGCGTCCAGCGCATGCAGCGTCGCCAGCGCGGCACCGAGACTGTGGCCGGTGACGTACAGGCGCTTGCCGGCGGACAGCCGCCGCAGGACCGGCAGAATCTGGCCTCGCGCCGACGCGTAGATCCCCGTGAAGCCCGCGTGCGTATAGCCGGCGCTGGGCGTGAAGGGAAAGCGGGTGAAGCCGACGTCGGCGTCGGTGATCCACTCCGTCGTCGTCTGTGTCCCGCGGAACGCGATGACCACCGCCGACGCCGATTCCGCGATGAATCCGAATGGCGCGGTGACCTTCTGTTGGTCCTGCCCGGTGAACGTCGCCGCCAGCGTGTAGCCGGCCGGCACGGTGAATCGTGCCGGATCGTCAAGCTGCACGTAGGCGGCCGCACAGAAGTCCACCAGGGTATTCGCCCAGCCCACATCGATCCGCGGATTGGCCGGAACCGCCGCCAGGATACGCGACAGGGGAGAGGTCACAGACGCCGCCCCGGCGGCCAGCGCGTATGCCAGGAGGGCGCGGCGCGAGATCACGCCGGCGCGGCCGTCCTCCGCAGGCGCAGCCCAAGCCCGACCAGCAGCACGCCGAACAGCACCGCATAGGCGCCGATGATCCAGATCACGGCCAGGGCGCCGGTGGTCGGATAGATGACCAGGAGCACGCCGAACACGACCGATGCGAGGCCGCTGAGCCCCAGCATCCACTCCCCCCTGATCTCCTGTCGCAGCCGGACCGCCGCGACGACCTCGAACACCCCGGTAAGGATCGCCCACACCGCGATCAGGTAGAGCAGCACGAGCGCCGTCATCCCCGGCCACACAAACGTCAGTACCCCGGCCGCAATGCCGGAGACGCCCTCGAGGATCAACGCCCCCCAGCGTTCGTGGCGGGCCGCCGCGCGCACGCCCGCGACGAATGCGAAAACGCCGTCGACGAGCGCGTATGCGGCGAACAACAGGATCAGTGCCGACAACGTGATTTCAGGAGTGAACAACGCGATGAGTCCAAAGACGAGCGCCAGTACACCGCGGAGCACCACGGCCCACCAGTTGCGCGCCAAAACCTTCATCGGGACGCCCCCTTTCTCGGACTGCCCGAACGGTCGGAAGGACCAAAGGCCATGAGCGAGCTCGCCGAAGGCGAGCGAGTCGAATGGTTCTGTCTGCGGCAGAGGTCTCCCTGCCCTGGCTCAGCGGAACAGAGAAAGGATGAGTTTGATGTATTCGAGCACAACCCGCTCCGTATCGCCTTCGCGCGTCCACCACTCCGCACTGTCAAACACACTGTCCTGAACGGGAAAGACGCGGAGGTCCACGGGTGTCCCCCCGAAGACCTTCCGAAACAGATACCGCGTCCGGCGGCTGTGATACGGCGACGTGATGACGATCGCGCGCCGGACGCCCATTGCCTGAAACTGCGGGAGCAGCTCGCGGGCCTGCTCATATGTGCTCGTGCTGCCGGACTCGAACAGCAGCGCTCCTGCTGGGATGCCGTGCGCCAGGGCCTGGCGGCGCAGCACCTCAGGGATCGAGATACCGAGCATCTCTTCTCCGCCCGACAGGAGAACGCGGGGGGCGTACCCCTCGCGAAAGAGGGCCGCGGCCTGCCTCACGCGCTCGTCGCCCGGGCCGCCCGAAAGCACGACGATGACGTCGGCGCGCTCGATCGGATCCTCAACGATCAGCCACCGCCCGGCGGCATTGAGAAGGGAACGGTGAAACGCAACGAGCGCAACGATGAGCAGAAGGAAAACCGCGAGGACCTTAAGCAGGCGGGTCATGGACTCGATTATAATGATCAGTGGCACGGAGGGGTGCCCCGAATTGGCAAGGGACCGGTCTCGAAAACCGGCGGGGCGAAAGCCCCTTGTGGGTTCGAGTCCCACCCCCTCCGCCATTCGACTCGCCGCCTCCGGCGGCTCGCTCATGGTCTTCGACCACTCTCTTCGGCGAGTCGAATGTCCTGAGCGAGCGCAGCGAGTCGAAGGACTGCCACTGGTCAGACCGATACCATGAAACACATCGACACAAAGGATGCGAAGGGGTTCTTCCGGGTGGTTGCCGGCACGTCACGGTCGCAGGGCGCGACCATGGTCCTCCGCCCGGGGCAATCGACCGGTGGAGTGGACAATGTCCACGCCGAGGAGGACCAGTG
>DATDQT010000149.1:0-7203 GCA_035292085.1 bacterium | reverse complement strand
GATCCCCCTCGGCGACTGGTTCTTCCAGCCGATCCGCGACGTCGCAACCTACCTGGGGATCGACCTGACGAGGCTGGCGCGCTGACCCACCGTTCCTTGGACGCGTCGCGAGGTGAATCCGGAAGGAGGAGGGGGGATCCCTCCTCCTTCCGTCTTGTCGTGCCCGAGCCAGACATCGTACCGTAAAGACATGAAAGGCGCCGCGCTCCGGATCGAGCATCTCAACAAAGTCTACGCCGACGGGACCGCTGCCCTCAGGGACGTCACCTTCGACGTCAAGCCCGGCGAGTTTCTGATCATCATCGGACTCTCCGGCTCGGGGAAGTCCACGCTGATGCGCTGTATCAACCGGCTCATCGAGCCCACGTCCGGCAAGATTTACCTCGATGACGTCGAGATCACGGCGCTCTCACACAGTGAATTGCGGAAAATCCGCCGGCACATCGGCATGATCTTCCAGCAGTTCAACCTGGTGAAGCGATCGTCCGTGCTCACCAATGTGCTCTCCGGGCGGCTGGGCTACGTGCCCTCGACCTGGTCGCTGATGAACTACTTCCCCCGCGGTGAGATGGACCGCGCGATGGCCAACCTGGCCCGCGTGGGGATCACGGAGAAAGCGCGCACGCGCGCCGACCAGTTGTCCGGCGGGCAGCAGCAGCGGGTGGGGATTGCGCGCGCGCTGATGCAGGAACCGCGGCTGATGCTGGCCGATGAGCCGGTGGCGAGCCTGGATCCGGCCACGTCCCACTCGGTGCTGAAGTACGTGGAAGAACTCAATAAGAAGGACGGGGTCACGGTGTTCTGCGCGCTGCACTTTCTCAGCCTCGCGCGCCGATATGGCACGCGCATCCTGGCGCTGAAAGCGGGCCAGATCGTCTTCGACGGCCTGCCGGCCGAGATCGACGAACACCGCTTCAAAGCGATCTATGGCGAAGAGGCGGTGGAGGTGGAAATTCGATGAGGAACGAGGCCGTCCCCGCTCCCCGTCCCCTGCCGGCGCCGCGGGCGTGGTACCAGAGCGTGCGGTTCCTCGCCTTCCTGGTGATCCTCATCGTGATCTACGCCTATGGATGGAGGGTCACGCAAATCGACATCCCGGCTCTTGGCTCCGGGACGCAATTCGTCAAACCCTTCGTCCGGGATCTGGTCCGTCCAGACGTCCTCTCACGCGACACGCAGACGCAGGAAGTACTGGTCGGGATGTCGATCGACCCGGCCGTCCCACCCGACGAGGTCCGGGCCGCGGCGGGAGGGCCGCAAGTCGCGGTCTCCACGCGCGTGGCACCCGTCGGTTCGAAGGTCGCGGTGACCGGCACCGGCTTCCAGCCGGACGCCAACGGAGATCTCTTCTGGCTCAGTGCGATCGGGAACCCGGCCCACGTTGGCGCGTTTCGAACGGACGCGCAGGGCCGGTTCACCGCCACCATCACGGTGCCGGAGTTATTCCGGGGGCCGGAGGCCGGCGCCGAAGGGCTCCGCCAGCGGCTGCGCGTGCGCGTCACCTGGCCGGTCGGGGCGCTGAAACTCAGCAACACGCTGCTGATCGTGCTCGACAAGGTTGTGGAGACCGTGTTTCTGGCTCTGATGGGCACGACAATCGCCGTGGTGGTCGCCGTTCCGCTGTCCTTTCTGGGGGCGCGAAATCTGATGACCCGGAACCCGATCGGCACGTCGATCTACTATCTCACGCGATCATTTTTCAACATCATGCGGTCAATCGAGCCTTTGATTCTGGCCATCGTGTTCACGGTATGGGTGGGCTTGGGACCGTTTGCCGGGACGCTGGCCCTCGCGCTACACTCCGTCGCGGCCTTGGGGAAGCTGTATTCGGAACAGATCGAATCCATCGACCCGGGTCCGATTGAGGCGATCACGGCCACCGGCGCGACCGCGCTGCAGGTGGTCCGGTACGGTGTGGTGCCGCAGATCGTCCCGCCGTTTATCTCCTTCACGATCTATCGCTGGGACACGAACGTGCGCATGTCCACGGTGATCGGCTTCGTGGGCGGAGGCGGCATCGGGTTCATCCTCCAGCAGTACATCAACCTGCTGCAGTATCGCCAGGCCGCGACGGCGGTGTGGGCGATCGCGATCGTCGTGGCGGCGATGGACTACTTCAGCGCCAAGGTTCGCGAAAAGGTCGTGTGAGCCGGCTGCTCCTCCTGCAGGCAGAGATCCTGAAGGCGGTGGGAATTCCCCATGCGTTTACGACGCGCCGCGGAGGGGTCAGTCGCGGCGCGTTCGCGTCGCTCAACCTGGGCCGCGGCGTCAGCGACGAGCCCTCCGCCGTCGCGCACAACCGGACCGCCGTGCTCCGCGCGCTGGGATTTCGTCCGCGCCAGCATGTGGAGGCGTCCCAGGTGCACGGGCCGGTGGTCGCCTCGATCACCGCGGCGGATGGGGGCACCACGGTCGAAGGCGCCGACGGCATGGTGACCGGCGACCCGCAGGTGGTGCTGGCCGTCCACGCGGCCGACTGCGTGCCGATCCTGCTGGCCGACACCCGCACCCGGATCGTCGCCGCCGTGCACGCGGGGTGGAAGGGGACCGCCGCCGGCATCGCGGTCGAGGCCGTGAAGGTGGTCGTCGACCGGTTCGGCGCCCGTCCCGAGGACCTACTCGTCGCCATCGGGCCGTCGATCGGGCCGGAGCACTACGAGGTCGACCGTCCCGTCATCGAGCGGCTCAGGGTCTGGTCGTGGTGGGAGGAAGCGGCGAGTCCGAACGCCCGCGGCCGCTGGCAGCTCGATTTGCGCGCGGCCAACCGCCGCCAGTTGATCGACGTCGGCGTGCTGCCGGAGCGCATCGAGGTGCTCGACCTCTGCACATACTGCCGCGCCGACCTGTTCTTCTCCCACCGGCGCGATCGCATCACCGGGCGAATGGGCGCGCTGATCGGGATGAACACGTACCGGTGATCCCTGAGGTCTCAGGCTCGGTCAATTCGGTGCGGAAAAGAATTGCGGCGGCGGCTCATCGGACCGGAAGGACCTCCGATGACGTCGCACTGGTCGCCGTCACCAAAAGTGTGGATGTCGATCGCATCGAGGCGGCGCTTGCAGCCGGCGTCACACAGCTCGGCGAGAACCGCATTCAAGAAGCCGCGCCGAAGATCGACGTAGTAGGCAGGCGCGCCGCGCGCTGGCACATGGTCGGGCATCTGCAGCGCAACAAAGTGCCGCAGGCCGTGAGCCTGTTCGACGTCGTCCAGTCGGTCGACAGCCTCCGGCTCGCGGTTGACCTGTCCAGACGCGCGGCTGAGCCGTTCGAGATCCTGTTGCAGGTGAATGTTTCTGGCGAGCGGCAGAAGTATGGTTTCTCTCCTCACGCCCTCGACCGGGCCCTTCCGGAGATTGCCGCCCTACCGCGCTTGAACCTGACGGGGCTCATGACGATCGCCCCGATGACCGATAACCCCGAGACGGCGCGGCCGGTATTCCGCCGCCTCCGCGAACTCCGCGACCGGCTCAACGATTTCGGCATCCCGGGTGTGCATCTTCACCACCTCTCCATGGGCATGTCCGGCGACTTCGAGGTCGCGGTAGAGGAAGGCGCCACCATCGTCCGCATCGGGCGGGCGATTTTTGGCGAGAGAGGTTAGTTTGGGCTGGTGGAGGGCCGCTGCGCTCAGGGGTGGCTCACCCGCCGGGCGTAGCGCTCCCGTTCGCCCAGCCACGATCGGCTGGGCTCACCCGGCCCACCTGACAGGCCGGGCTCGCTGCTCCGGGCCCCCTCAGCCCGTCCGCGTGCGACATCCTGCGGCCTGCTCCCTCGGCGACGCGGCGTGCTGAGGCTCCGCCCTTCGCGACGCGGCGCTCGCGCACGGCGGCGACAGCTCGCCGCCACATCGCTAGCGACCCTCCACCAGCCCCACGTGTGTTAGCTCGTCTGGTAGTGGTTGAGTTAGTAAGACGTGACGGGGTGAGTGGGGCGGCCCCTGAGCGGAGATTGGAGGGCGGCAACCAATTCGCAGGCCGTGATGAGCGGGATGTCACGCACCCAGGGAGCGGCGAGAACCACTCAGGTCCGTAGTCATCCGACGCGTTTGGCAGGCGAGCGCACCAGGGAGCGGGAGGCCTGCAGATCAATCCGAGCCGCCCGACTCGGAGCGAAGGGCCGCCCCCGAACACAACCCTCCGCCTTGGCTGGGGTTCCAGGAAGTGGGGCCCGGCGTGTGGTACTGTGTCTAGACGGGAGAGGAACGTCAGACCGGGGAGAGGAGGGATTTCGAGGGGGTGCCCGTCATGGGCGGACTGCAGCGGTTCATGTCGTTTCTCGGCTTCAGCGAGCAGTATGAAGAGGAGAACGGCGCCGAACCTGACGGCGACGCCGGACAGGGACACGGCCGCCGGGCTCAGGTCCTCAGTCTCCACGCCCAAAAGCAGCAGGAAATCGTGGTCCTGCAGCCCCGGACCTTTGACGACGCGCGGGCGGCCGCGGACTACCTCAAGCTCCGCCGACCGGTCGTGGTCAACCTGCAGGGATCCCGCGACGACCTGGCCCGACGGATCGTGGACTTCACCAGCGGCGTGACTTACGCGCTGGACGGGCACATGCTGCGGGTAGGTGAGGAGATCTTCCTCTTCACGCCCAGCCACATCGCGATCACCGCGGACATGGGCTCCGAGGACGACCAGCGGCTGTTTCCCCTCGAATAACCCGAGTTGGTCACCGTTCCACTGCGGGTGACTCCCCGCGCCAGGGCCGATGTCATCGCCGGCTGGCGCGGCGGGCGCCTGCACGTGCGCACGACCGCCCCTCCTCTTGAGGAGCGTGCGAACGACGCCGTCCGCCGCCTGCTCGCCCGCGCGCTGGACGTCGCCCCATCCCAGATTGTCTTCATCCGTGGGGGGCACGGGCGCGAGAAAGTCGCCGCGGTGCGTGGCCTGACGCCGACCGAGGTTGACCGCAGGCTCGGCCGGCCGGCCGGATCCCACGCGACCGTCCATGACTGACACGCTGCGCTGGGACGGCACGACGCTGTACCTGCTCGATCAGTCGGCGCTGCCGCACGACGAGCGGGTCATCGAGTGCCGCACTTATCGCGACGTCATCGACGCGATCAGAACCCTGCGCGTGCGCGGCGCGCCGGCGATCGGGGCCGCCGCGGCCTACGGGCTGGTCCTGGGCGCGCGCGCCGAGGCCCACCGGGAGCGCCGGGTCTTCGACGCGCGCGTCCACGAGATGGCTGCCGAGTTGCTTCACGCACGGCCGACCGCGGTAAATTTGCGGTGGGCAATGGAGCGGCTGCTCAGTGTTCTCGGCAGGCAGCCCGATGCGGCGCCGCCGGCGCTCGTCGACGCGCTCGGGGCCGACGCCGGCGCGCTTGCCGCCGAGGACGTGCAGGCCAACCGCGCGATCGGCCGGTGGGGGGCCGCGCTCGTGGCCCCCGGCGAACGCATCCTCACGTACTGCAACACGGGGAGCCTGGCCACCGTCGACTACGGGACGGCGTTCGGCGTCGTGCGCACCGCCTTCGAGGAGGGCAAGCCGGTGTCGCTCATCGTCTGCGAAACGCGTCCGGTGCTGCAGGGGGCCCGGCTGACGACCTGGGAAGCCCGGCGGGTCGGGCTGCCCGCCGAGCTGATCACGGACAACGCGGCGGGGCACCTGATGAGCCTGGGGAGGGTGGACCGCGTCATCGTGGGAGCGGACCGGATCGCCGCCAACGGCGACACCGCCAACAAAATCGGCACCTACACACTCGCGGTGCTCGCGCGCGCCCATGAGATCCCGTTTCTCGTCGCGGCGCCCCTGTCGAGCGTCGACTTCCGCGCGCCCGACGGCGGTGCCATCCCCATCGAGCAGCGTCCTCCCGACGAGGTCACGCACCTGGCGGGCGTCCCCATCGCCGCCAGCGGCACCGTGGCGCTGAACCCGTCGTTCGACATCACGCCGCACCTCTTGATCACCGCGATCGTCACGGAACGCGGCGTCGCCTACCCGCCGTACGCCGCGAGCCTTCGGGCGCTGGCGGATACGGCCGTGGTGAGATCCTGATGGAAGAGCGGCCGAGTTCCTTCCGCCACACGGTCCTCGTCCTCCTGGTGCTCGCCTGGATCGTCGCGTCGGTGTTCAGCGTCCGGGTCCGGGATCTGACGCTGCTGCAATACCTGCGCATCGACCTCGCCTGGCTGCAGGGACTGCTGCTGGGCCTGGGTCTGTATGGCACGCTGCTCATCGTCGTCGGAATGTTCGGCCGGACCGCGCGGCGATCAGGCGGTGGGCGACCGGACGACCACTTCGTGAGCGTCATCGTGCCCGCCAAGAACGAAGCCGCCGTCATCGAGCCGACGGTGCGCAGCCTGTGCGCCATGGACCTGTCAGATGCGGCCGGCCAGCCGCGCTTCGAAGTCCTCATCGTCGATGACGGCTCTACCGACCGCACGGGAGAGATCCTGGCGCGTCTGGCGGCGGAGCTTCCCATTCGCGTGCTGCGCACACCCGCGGGCAGCATCGGGAAAGCGGCGGCGCTGAACCTGGCAACCGCGCAGGCCCGGGGCGATCTCCTCGCCGTGTTCGACGCGGACGCGCGGGTCGGGCCGGACTACCTGCATCTGATGGTGGCCACACTGACCGGCGAGCGGGTGGTCGGCGCCCAGGGCCGCCGGGCCGTCTACAACGGCGCGCAGAACCAGCTCACGCGCAAACAGGACGACGAGTACCGCTTGTTCAACCACGCAGCGCAGCAGGCCCGCCATCGGCTGGGTGGGATGGTCGCGTTCGTGGGCAACGGCCTGCTCGTGCGGCGGACGGCCCTGGCGCAGGTCGGAGGGTGGAATGAACAGGCGCTGACGGAGGACATCGACCTATCGATGCGCCTGCACCTGGCCGGCTGGACCATTGCGTACTGCCCGGAGGCCATCGTGTGGGAAGAAGCCGTGCCCACCCTGCGCGAGTACATTCGCCAGCGCGCGCGGTGGGTCGAAGGCGGCATGTTCTGTTTGGGTGAGCACCTGCCGGCCATCCTGTTCGGGCGGATGGGCACGTTCCGGCGCATGGACATGGTGCTCTTCCTCACGGGGTCGATGATCTTTGCCCTGAGTGCGATCACGACCAACCTGTTCAACGTGCCCCGCCTGCTGGGTAGTCTCGTGTTGTACCTCCAACTGCCGTGGTGGCTGACCCGCATCGTCTGGACGGGGGGCACGGCGGTCCTGCTGGCGAGCGCGCTGGCGGCGACGGACTGGCGGGTGACAAACG
>DATDQT010000148.1:0-7286 GCA_035292085.1 bacterium | reverse complement strand
CGGCGCACCTCACACGGTACCTCGCGCACGTTCCGAGATCGCAGCTGCTGGTTCTGCTGTACGAAGATGCCCTCGACGACCCCGCCGGATTCATCGGCCGCATCTACGCGTTTCTGGGCGTCGATGCCGCATACCGTCCGGGCATGCTCGCGGCCCGCGTGGGGGTGGGGCGTGTCCCGCGCAGCGTCAGACTGGAGCGGGCCCTGACGCGGGGCACCTGGGTGCTCCGCGGCCCGCTGACCCGCGGCCTGTGGTGGGCCGCCAAGCGCGCCGGGGTGGGACAGACTCTGCGCCGGGCCAATACCATCAACGTTCCACGGCCCGTGCTGCCGCCCGCCGAACGGCGGCGTCTGGCCGACATGTTCTCAGATGACATCAGCGCGCTCGAACGTCTGCTGGGCCGCGACCTCAGCGCCTGGCGGCAATGAGACTCACCTTCGTCTGTCTGAACGCCGATATGTCGAGTCCCGTGCATGCCACCACTGTGCGGTGGATCGACGCGCTGGCCGCCCGGCCGGAGGTCGATCACCTGACGGTCTTGACGTTGGACGGCGGGCGGGTGCCCCAGCGGCCGGGTCTGGTGGTCCGCACGTTTCGCCGGCGCCACCGGTTGTCCACGACCTGGCAGTTCTATCGTGAGGTCGCGCGGGTCGTGCGGCAGGGGACCGACGCCTTCCTGGTCTACCAGGGGGGCCCCTACCCGCTGCTCCTGTGGCCGATCAAGCTCGCGCGCGGCATTCCCATCTATTACTGGAAAGCGCACCCGCACATCAGCGGGTGGACGCGGCTCAGCGCCCGGGCGTCCACGCGCGTCTTCACGTCGACACCGGCCGCGTTCCCGCTGGCCCTGCCGCACGTCGTCGTCGTCGGCCAAGGGGTCGATGTGAAGACGTTCACCCCCCGGCCACAGACGGCGGGGTCCGCGGATCTGGTCACCGTGGGACGGATTGCACCCGTCAAGCGGCTCGACCAGATGATCCACGCGGTCGCCCGTCACAACGATCGGTTCGGAGCGCGGGTCCGCCTGGATATCTACGGACCGACCCTCCCGGAAGACGGCGGGCATGCGCGCCGGCTCAGGGACATGACCGGCACCGCAGGCCTGTCGGATCTGGTCACCTTCAAAGGACCGGTCATGCAAGACGACCTGCCGCCGCTGCTCGGCGGGTACCGGCTGTTCCTCAACTTCAGCAAGACGGCGCTGGACCGGACGGTCGTGGAGGCGATGGCCTGCGGGCTGCCCGTTCTGTCGACGAACCAGGCCGTCGCCCAGATGCTGCCTCCGCGGCTGCGAGACGCGCTGGTCGTTCCTGAGGATGACCTCGACGCGCAGGCCGAGGGGATCCACCGCCTGCTGTCCCTCGATGCGGAGGCGCGCGCCGACCTCTCCGCCGCCGTCCGCGCGCTCATCGTCAAGGAACACAACCTCGAGATCCTCATCGGCCGGATCGTGCAGGAAATGGGATCCCGCCGGTGAGCGCGTGGGGGCGGGATCTGGCCGCCGCCGGCGTCGGCGCCCTGCGCCCGCGGAGGGGGAAGCGTATCGTCCTGCTGCATGAAGTCGCTGATCGAGATTCCTTGCGGCGAAAACTCGTCTGGCTCCTCGACCGGTACCGCGTCGGGGCCATGCCGGCGCTGGTGAATGAGGACGCGGATGGGTCGCCCCAGGTCGCACTCACCTTCGACGACGGGTACCGCTCCTGGTACGACGTCGCCGCCCCACTGCTCGTGGAGTTCTCGATCCCGGCCCTCTTCTTTGTGTGCTCCGGGTTTGTCGGCCTGTCCGGCGCGGCGGCCGCCGCGTTCTGCGCCCACCGCCTGCGCCGCAGATCAACGCTGGAACCCTTGGCCGTCGCTCAGCTCCGTGAACTCGCCGCCCACCCGCTGTTCGAGATCGGCAGCCACACCGTGAACCATGCCGACCTCGGCGCGGTGGGCTCGCCGGGAACGCTGGAGACGGAAATTGGCGCCGACCGGCGGCGGCTCGAGGACTGGACCGGCCGCGCCGTCCGGTGGTTCGCATTCCCATTCGGCCAGCCGGAAAACACATCGGATGCGGCGCGGACGTACCTGCGCGCACAGGGCTTCGCCGCCGCGTTCACGCTGGTCCCGTCATTTGCCGGCGGCGCCGAGCGGTTTGCGATCGGACGGGACAGTCTGGATCTCCGCGCGCCGGCGTGGGTGTGGCGAGGGCGCCTGGCGGGCGGATACGACGGCCTCTATCGTCTGAAACGCCGCCTCCAACGACGATCGTAAATCGACCCAATCTACCCAATGCACTCAGTCTGGTCGATCACTCGATGGAGAGATGGAGATTGGGAAGATCGGGAAGATTGGGAAGATTGGTGTTTAGGGGGTCTCCTGGATGATGATCCGCGTCTGCCCTTCGGCGATCAGCCGGTTCTCTTCGTAGAAGAAGGTGACGACATCGGCCTGGAGGACGCGGCCGGGCCGGGTGACGGTTACCTTCCCGCGAAAGACAATTTTCTTTTCTCGCTCGTAGACCGTCGCGGTGTCGGAGGTCAGAGCCGTCCCGCTGAACGCCCCCGTGACATGTCCACGCAGGAAGGCCTGGCGGTTGGTGCCGTCGACGTCCAGCCGGTCCCCCGCGATGGTCCCCTCGCGTGTCCGGATCCGCGCGGCGGTGAGCGTCCCCGTATTGCGGCGCAGATCGGTACTGAGGGTGTGGCCCGTCGCCACTCCCGCGGGGACGGACAGCTGCACCTGCCCGGCGGCCGTCAGGCGGTCCGCCGCGGGCACATAGCCGAGCCGCTGGGCCGACAACGCGCGTGCACCCGACCGGGCGACGACACCGCCCTGAGCATCCAGCCGCTCGATGGCGTTCCCCCGGCTGAGGAACACGGTGGCTTCCCGGCTGCGCAGCGTGCCGTCGGGGGACGTGACCGTGACGCCGGAGGTGAGGACAATACGCCGTTGGGCGACATAGTAGACGGCCCGAGGCGCGCCGGCAGTCACGCGCCCGTCGGAGATCCGGACGCGGCCGCGCGCCTCGACGGTCTGCGCGACGGAGTTGACGAAGAGTGAATCGGCGCGCAGCTCAATGGCCCGCGGAGTCTGCGCGGCAACTCCTCCCGCCGACAGCAGGACGATGGTCAGGACCAGCAGGAGGTGGGAACGCCTACGACTCATCGGCGTAGTGCCGGAGCCACGGAAAGCCGCGGGCCTGGGACCGGACGGCCTCCCGCTCATCGAGGGACCAGACCACGTCCTCGCGGGTCTGTCTGGGGGCGGCAAACACGATGCCGGCGCAGTCGCGGACATAGTCGGGGTCCGGTTCGAGACCCAAAAACGCGCACACCTGCCGGATCGCGGTGTCCGGGTGGGCGATCACCTGCTCGTGCCACACGTCCAGGACGGCGCCGGTTCCGAGCTGCGCCTTGAGATCGGCGACCGATTGGCAGAGGGCGAAGTAGTACGAAATCGCCTTCGCCGGCGGCCACCCGTGCCGCCGGCTGATCGTACTGATGTTGTCCAGGGGGTGGCGGATCACGTGGATGAACCGGATCTCTGTGCCGATGGTGTGCTGCAACCGTGCCAAGAGCTCCGGATGGGTCCGCAGCTGCCTCACGGTTCCCGCTCCCCGCTTGTCGCCGATCACGTCCAGTCTACGGAACCGCCCCTGCCATTGGTTCGGCACCGCGTACGTGTATCCGGTCCACGTCCTGGCCTTGCGCGCAAACGCCCGGGAGTTTGCCAGGATCAGGGTGTAGATCTGAGCCCGGGAGAAGCCCCGCTTGACGTGGCCGACGATGTTCAGCTCATTGGCCACAATCGCGTTGGGATGGGCATCGATGAGCGAGCCGACCAGGGTATGGCCGCTGCGGGGGTACCCGATGAACATGCAGAACGTGCGGACATCAGCGAAGAGCGCTTCGGCACGCCGGCTTGGGAGGTAGGATCTGAGAAAGTGCCAGGCCTTGCGCAGGCGCCGCCGCACCCTCAGCGGCAGCCCTGCCGTAGTCCGAACGGCCCCCGGCCCCCGGAGTCCGGACTCCGCCATCTAGTCCTTGTCGATCTGCGCCCGCTGCAGCCGGCCGCTGTAGTCGATGTAGACGGCCTTCCACTCCGAGAAGACGTCCAGCGCCTGCAGGCCGCCCTCTCGGTGCCCGTTCCCGGTGTTCTTGGTGCCGCCGAACGGCAGGTGTACTTCGGCGCCAATCGTGCCGTGGTTGACGTACACAATGCCGGTGAAGATGTCATCGATGGCCCGCATCGCGGTGTTCACATCGCGGGTGAAGATCGATGCCGACAGACCGTACTGGACGCCGTTGAGGATGCGCACGGCCTCCTCCAGAGTCTGCGCTTCGATGAGGTCTGTCACCGGGCCGAAGATCTCTTCCTGCTCCACGCGCATCCCGGGCCGCACGTTGTCGAAGATCGTCGGAGTATAGAAGTAGCCCCGCCCGAGCTCGCCGTCTCGCGCCCGGCCCCCGCCGACGACGACCCGGGCGCCTTCCTGCTTCCCGACCTCGACGTAGCCGTGGATGCTGTCCAGCTGGGCCTCGCTCACGACCGGACCGACGTCCGTCGACGGCAGCAGGCCGTCACCCAGCCGCAGCGCCGCGGTGCGCGTCGCCAACCGTTCGGTCAGCTCCCGGCGGGCCGCGGTGTGCGTAATGATGCGGCTGCAGGCCGTGCACCGCTGGCCAGAGGTCCCAAACGCACTCCAGATGAGGGCATCCGTGGCCAGATCCAGATCGGCGTCGTCCATGACGATGGCGGCGTTCTTCCCGCCCATCTCCAGGGAGACCCGCTTCCCGGCCCGCGCGCACTTTTCCGCGATCGCCAGGCCCGTGGAGGTTGATCCCGTGAACGAGATGATCGCCACATCCGGATGCTCGACCAGCACATCGCCGACCGTGCTGCCGCTGCCGGTCACCACGTTCAGGACCCCGGGCGGCAGGCCGGCGTCGTGGAGGATCTGCGCGAAGCGAATGCCCACCAGCGGCGTGTAGGTGGCCGGCTTGAACACGACGGTGTTTCCACACAGCAGCGCTGGGATGATCTTCCATGACGGGATGGCCATCGGGAAGTTCCACGGGGTGATCACGCCCACCACGCCGACGGGGACGCGGATGCAGTACGCGGCCTTATGGGGCATTTCGCTCGGCGTGGTGTAGCCGTGCAGGCGGCGGCCTTCCCCGGCGATGAAGTAGGTCATGTCGATGGCTTCTTGCACGTCGCCGCGCGTCTCGGCCAGCACTTTGCCCATCTCCTGGGTCATCAGACGGGCCAGGCTTTCTTTCTGGCGGACCAGCTCTTCGGCGGCCCGATAGAGGATCTCGGCCCGCCGCGGCGCCGGAAGCTTGCGCCATGGTTCAAATGCGGCCCGGGCCGCGGCCACCGCCGCGGCGACATCGTCGGGGCCTGACCTCGGAACAACCCCCAGCGGGTCGCCGGTGGCAGGGTTCACCGAGGCCATCGTCTGGCCGCTCGTGGCCTCGACCCACGTGCCGTTGATGAGATTCCGGCCGAGTTCTGGAGTCACGGTAGCCATGGCGCCCTCGTTACCGCACGGCGGCGGCGGGAAGCGGCACCACCGCCACGAGCCGGTCCGCGGCAGCGCGAAAGGCCTTGGCGGCTGGCGAGCCGGGCGTGCCCACGACAACCGGCCGGCCGGCGTCGCTGCCTTCGCGGATCGACTGATCGAGCGGGATTTCACCCAGCAGCGGAACCTCGAGCTGACGGGCCAACTCGGCGCCGCCGCCACGCCCAAAGATGAAGACGGGATCGGCGCCGGGGGCGGGCTGGTAGTAGGACATGTTCTCAAGCACGCCGATCAGTTCCATGTTCACTTTCTCGGCCATGCGCGCGGCACGGCGCGCCACCTGGGCGGCGGCCGCTTGCGGGGTCGTGACCAGTAACATGTAGCTCTGCGGCAGCGTCTGCGCGATCGTGATCGAGACGTCCCCGGTCCCCGGCGGAAGATCCAGCAGCAGGTACTCGAGGTCGTCGCCCCACGCCACTTCCCCGATGAACGTGGTCAGCGTCTTATGGAGCAGCGGGCCGCGCCAGATGACGGCTTCGTTCTCATCGGGGAGCAAGAACCCGATCGAGATCACCCGGATGCCGTCTTTCTCCAACGGGATGATCATCTGGTCGACCATCGTCGGCCGGCCGCTCACCCCGAGCATCTTGGGCATGCTGAATCCGTAAACGTCGGCGTCCAGGACGCCGACCTTGTGTCCCATCGAGGCGAGCGCCGCGGCGAGGTTGGCGGTGACCGTGGACTTCCCGACGCCGCCTTTGCCGCTGGCCACCGCGATCACACGGGTCGCCGACTCCGGCCCCAGGAACGTCGACCGTCCCCGTGGACTTGCCTCCCCGCCGCGGAGCTTCTGGATCAGCGCCTGTCGCTGCTCCTGGCTCATCACGCCCAGGCTGACGTCGACGCCGCGCACGCCCGGCAGTGCGCTGACTTTCGCTTTGATGGAGTCCACGATGGTCTCGCGCAGCGGACAGGCGCCGATGGTCAGCAGCGTGTCAACGGTGACATGCCCATCGCGGACTGCCACATCCCTGACCATGTCCAGGTCGACGATGCTCTGATGCAACTCCGGATCTTTGACGTCTTTGAGAGCGGTGAGAACTGCCTCGCGAGTGATCATGACTTCAATCTACACAATCTACCCAGTCTTCACAATCTTCCCAATCTACTGTCCTTCAGATTGGGCAGATTGGGGAGATCGGGAAGATTGGGAAGATTCGTGTTCGGGACATTCGCACAGGTCGAACCGGAGCAGGTTAAACGGATAGATTCCCGTGTCATGCTGATCCGACCACACAAAGCGCAGCGCGTAGGCTCCGACGCGCTGGTAGGCCATCGCCCGAATGTCGGCGGGGATATCCGCCGCCGTCAGCGGAGCCGGCCGGTACCTCCACTCACCCTTGCACCGCGCGCAGGGGCAATGGAGGCGCAGCCGATGCCAAGAATACACCGATTCGTGGCCATCGGACCAGGTGATCCGGAACTGTCTCTCGGCAACGCTGCCGATCTCCAGCGGAGTCGGCATCTTTCGAGGCATCCTCTACTCCCTACCGACACATCTATGTACCGTTGCTGGGTTCCTCCCGTGATTGTGTGGGTTGTGCAGGTTGTGTGAGTTGTGTAGGTTGGCGTCTCCGGCGCCGCCGCCGGCGTCTCTTCCTCCCGGTGATCGACGGCGCTTCTGGTTCTTGAACCGCAGGACTCGGCGGAAGCGCCGATTCCGGCGGTTCCTCCGCCTCAGTCGGAAGCGTGTCCTCCCCTTCGGCCACTTCTGGCA
>DATDQT010000147.1:0-16880 GCA_035292085.1 bacterium | reverse complement strand
TGGGTGCTCGCGGGCATGATCGCAGGAGCATACCTGCTCGTCGCGTTGCTCCCGGCGTGGGGATTCCCCCAAACGGTCTGGCTGGGGCTGGCCGGCCTGGTCCCGGGTGCGGCAGCCACCTGGATTGCTCGAGAGACCCCCGAGGTCACACGCCGCCTGATTCACGCTCAGGTGGCTGTTCTCAGCTCATTTGTGCTGATGGCCGCGGGATCGGGTGTGGGGTTGTTGTTGTAACCCCCTCCCGCGTTGAGGGGGGTTAGAAGCGGGCGCCGCCGCCGCCGAAGATGCGGAATGCCGGCGGCAGAGAGGCGTTGACCCACTCGATGGTCGCCGACGTGCCCTCGGCGATCGGGCCGGCGATTGCCGAGCGGATGGCGTCGCTGGCGACCGGAGCCCCGGCGGGGGAGGCCATCGCGATCGCAAGCAGTGCTGCCGACAGCAAGACGCCCCGCAGGACGCCGGCGGCCGCGCCGGCCAGTCGGGACGCCCGCGACGGGGTGAGCGATCCGAGCAGAGCCCCCGCGAAAATGGTGAGCAGCGCGGAAGCGACCAGCAGCACGACCAGGAACGCAATCGTGGCCTGCCACGGCGGGGACAGCGGGATGAACTCGAACGCGGTCACCAGGCTCCCATAAGCATACGACGCGGCCACGTAGGCCAGCACGACGCCAACAGCACTTCCTCCGGCGGCACCGGCGCCGCGGCGAAGTCCCTGTGGGAGCGAGACGACGACAATCGTCACGATGAGCCAGTCGATCCAGGTCATGTCAATCGCGGACCTGAGCCTGCAGGTCCCGTTCGAGCGCCGCCCTGATCGCCGCGATGACGACGTCCACGTCGCCGGCGGACAGCGTGCGGTCCGGGGACCGGAATGTCAGCGCGTACGCGAGACTGCGGCGCCCGATTGGAATCTGGGCTCCCGTGTACACGTCAAACAACTCCACCGATTCGAGCAGCGGGCGGCCGGCTCCCGCAATCGCGTCGGCGACCGCCTGCGCCGGGATCTGCTCGTCCACCACCACGGCCAGGTCGCGCCGGACGGCCGGGTAGCGCGGGAGCGGGCGGTACTGCGGAGCAAGGGTCGACTCGGCGAGCAGGCGGTCCAGATCGAACTCCGCCACATAGGTGGCCGCCGGCACGTCGAACGCGACGGCGATGTCGGGATGCAGTTCGCCGAGCAGCCCGATCGAGTCGCCGGCGACGCGCAGCACGGCGGCACGCCCCGGGTGCAGCCAGGGGGCCTGGCCCGCGTCGAATACGGCGCCGGCGACGCGCAGTTCCGCGACCAGGGCCTCAGCCACACCCTTGAGGTGGTAGAAGGTGACAGCGAGCGACTCGGCGGGCGAGTTCCAGGTGCCGTCCGTGATGCTCCCGGTCATCAAGATGCCCAGACGCCGCGGCTCGGCGACACGTCCATCCCGGGGCAGGAACACCCGGCCGAGTTCAAACACCTGGACGTCGTGGACGCGACGGCTGATGTTCGTGCGCGCGGTCTCCAGCAACCCGGGCAGCAGCGTCGTCCGCATCTGCGTCTGTTCTCCGACCAGAGGGTTCTTCAGGCGCACCGCCTGGCGCCAGGGGTGCGCGGCCGGCAGCCGGAGGACATCCAGCGACTCCGGATCCGTGATCGAGACCGTCAGGACCTCAGTCAGCCCGGCGCGGATCAGCGCGCTCCGCGCCGCCTCCTCGGTCACGAGGACCGGCGCCCGCGTCCCGGTCGCGGTCCGTTCCACCGGCATGGCCTCGGGAATGTGCTCGTATCCGTAATGCCGGGCGACGTCTTCGATCAGGTCCTCCTCCCGTTCGACGTCGCGACGGTGCGACGGCACCCCGACGCGCAGCACGCCGTCGGTGCGCGCGACCGTGAATCCGAGACTGACGAGAATGACCTCGCCGTCGCTCATTGGGATGTCCACGCCCAGCAGGCGTGCCACGCGCGTCCACCGCAGGTCGAGCGTGCGCGGCGGGACGGGATGAGGATATACGTCGACGACGTCGGGGAGCACACGGCCGCCGGCAACTTCCCGCAGCAGGCCCGCGGCCCGGGCGGCGGCGGCCGGAACTCCTGCGATATCGATGCCCCGTTCGAATCGGGCGCTGCTTTCGGTCCGCACGCCCAACCGCTTGCTCGTCCGGCGGATGCTCGCCGGGGCAAAGGCCGCCGCTTCGAGCAGCACGCGGGACGTGGCGGACCCGATTTCGCTGTCGGCGCCGCCGATGACTCCGGCGACCCCGACGGCCCGCACACTGTCGGCGATCACCAGCGTCTGCGGGCTGAGATCTCGTTCGATGCCGTCGAGGGTCACCAGTCGCTCGCCGTCATGCGCGCGGCGCACGATGACGCGGCGCCCGCCGAGCCGGTCGTAGTCGAATGCATGCAGAGGCTGGCCGAGCTCGAGCATGACGTAGTTGGTCACGTCGACCACGCTGTTGATGCTGCGGATCCCCGACGCGTCGAGGCGGTGGGCCATCCACTGTGGTGACGGCCCGACTGTGACGTCGAGGACCATCGTGGCGGTGTATCGGGGGCACAACTCGGGATCGTGCACCTCCACGCTGGCGGGACCGGACACCGGCGACACACCCTGAGCCGCCTCCCCGGCGGTGGGTGCGTCGAGACGCGGTACGCCCCCGGCGGCCGCGATGGGCGAACGGACAGATCCCCGGAGCGACGCCGCAACCTCGCGGGCCACACCGACCAGGCTCATCAGGTCACCGCGGTTGGCGGGCAGTTCGAGGTCGAACACGGCATCGTCAGCAAACCGGTCCAGCCCCTCGACGCCGAGGCCCAGCATCTCGAAGCGCTCGGCGAGTCCATCGACCGAGGAGGGAATGTCGACGTAGTCTCGCAGCCAGGAGAGCAGCACCTTCATTAGAATTGCCCCAGGAAGCGCAGATCGTTCTCCCAGAACAGGCGCAGGTCGGGAATCCCATAGCGGACCATCGCCGGCCGCTCCACGCCCCACCCGAACGCGAACGCGGAGTAGCGCTCCGGGTCGAGGCCCGCCACCTCCAGGACCCGCGGGTGGAACATCCCACATCCCCCCAACTCCATCCAGGTCCCCCGGAACGAGACCAGCGTTTCTGCGCTGGGTTCGGTGAACGGAAAGTAACTCGGGACGAACTTGGTGGCCGTCGCCGGCCCGAAGAACTGCCGGGCAAAGGCCGCCAGGACGCCTTTCAGGTCCGCCATCGTGATCCGCTCGCCCACCATGAACCCATCCACCTGATGGAAGATCGGCATGTGGGTGGGATCCGACGCATCCCGCCGGTAACACCGGCCGGTCGTGAGGACACGCATCGGCGGCGGGCGGCCGATCATGATGCGCGCGTCGACGGCCGTACTCTGTGTGCGCAGCAGCAGGTCGTCGGTGATGTAGAACGAGTCCTGCGCATCGCGCGCGGGATGGTCGCGAGGCATGTTCAGCCGCTCGAAGTTGAACTCCTCGGATTCCACCTCCGGGCCTTCGACAATCTCGAAGCCCATCCCCAGGAAGATGTCCTGCACTTCCTGCAGGGTGCGGCCGAGGATGTGGCGCCGGCCCAACCGCCGCCGCCGGCCGGGCAGCGTGACGTCAATTTTCTCGGCGTCCAGCCGCGTCGACGTCGCCCGCAGACGCAGGGAGGCTTCCTTGTCGTCAATCGCCTGGATGAGCCGGTCCCGCAGCGCGTTGAGCCGCTGTCCGTACTCAGGGCGCTCGGGTGCGTCGATCTGCGGCAGTCGCGCCGTCAGCCCGGCCAGCACACCACGCCGGCCGAGGTAGTGCCGCCGGATGCGCTCTAAATCCTCAGGCTCCTTGGTGGCGGCAATGGCCCCCTCGGCCTCCCGGCCGAGTTTCTCAAGATCCAGGTGGGCGTCCATTCCTTGACTCCCTCGCTCTCCCCCCAATGGGGGGAGAGCCATGGAAAACCAAAACGCCGCCGTCCTCAAGGACGAAAGCGGCGCTTCCGCGGTACCACCCTTTTTCCAACCCCGAACTAGGGTGAAGCACACCTCAGCTCGCGGGTCGGCTCTCTGTCCCGGTTATCGGTGGGAATTCCGGACTGCCTAGTACCGTAGAAAGCCCGGCGGCTCGGCAGCCAGCTCAGGAGCGAACTTCCTCCGGTGGCATCCCCGGGGCGGCTTCCAGTCACGGCCTCCCCTCCCTGTGGGTCCGGATCCGGAGTACTTCTCTCCGTCCTCGCTATTCAGCTCTCAACATTCAGTTCGGCGATACGTTCGCCAAAAACTTCGTGAGCGCGGCACACCGGCGATAGGCCATGTACGCCCAGACCGACCCGGTGAGTTCAAAGAGTTGCCAGAACATATCCGGAGTCCACGTCATCTGCACGGAGCCATCCTCCCTCAGTCCTCGTGGAGTCTGGCGCGTTTGCCGACTGTTGGCATCACTATAGCACACCTCGTCAAGAGGACACCTCGTCAGCTGCGGAAGGCGCTCACGTAATCTTCGCGCAGCGGCGTGAAGGCATCGAGGACCACGCAGGTCGACTCGCCGGTCTGCGCACCGTGCGGCACATTCGAGGCGATCGTGTACATGTCGCCCCGGCGCAGGGTCCGCCGGTCGTCACCGATCCACAACTCGAGCTCGCCTTCGATGACGTAGCCGATCTGTTCATGCGGGTGCTGGTGGGTCGGGACGCTCGAGTGTGGTTCGAACCGGACGACGCTGAACATCAGCGCGTCGCCGGCCAGCAGCCGCATGTGGATGCCTTCCCGCATCTGCCGCTCGGTCAGACGGTCAATGTGATCAAACCGGTACCGGTGCATCATCTCCACCTCGCTGTCAGTCCGGCGTCGGGGCGTGGGACCGCCGGCGCGCCTCGTACAGGAGCAGTGCGGCGGCCACCGCGACGTTCAACGACTCCGCCCGCCCGTACATCGGGATGCGCACCGTGGCGGCCGCGCCGGCCGTCCAGCGCGGGTCCACGCCCTGCCCTTCGTTGCCGACGACGATCGCGCACGGCCGCCGGTAGTCCGCGTCGAGAAAGTCGACCGCCCCGTGCTGGTCGGCGACCAGGGTGCGGATCCCATGCGCTTCCAGGGCGTCGATGAGTTCATCCGTGCCGGCCGATGCAACCGGCAGGTGGAACACGGAGCCCATCGTGGCGCGCACGGCCTTCGGGTTGAACGCGTCGACCGTCCCGGCCACCGCAATCACGCCGGAGGCCCCGGCGGCATCGGCGATGCGGATGATCGTCCCCAGATTCCCGGGGTCCTGGATCCGGTCCGCGATCACCAACAGCGCCGCGCGGTCGGCCAGGAGCGACCCCAGCGGCGCGGACGGCCGCCGGGCGATCGCCACGATCCCCTGCGGGGTCTCGACCTGGCTGCACGCCGCGACGACACGGGCGGCGGCCGGCACCAACCGCATGCCGTGCGCCGCGGCCTGGGCCAGCAGCGCCGGCAGCCCCCCTGCCGCGCTCGTGCGCGGATCGTACAGGACGACGTCGAGCGGGACCCGGTCGGCCAGCGCCTGCTCGAGCAGGCGCGGACCTTCGATCACGAACTGCCCGGAGGCCTCGCGGGCGGCGCGGTCGGCCAGCGTGCGGAACCGGACGACCAGCGGGTGTTTCGTGCTGGTGATCTCTGGCTTAGAGGACGCTTTCAAGCCGCGACAGCTGCTCCTTCTTTCCGAACACGACGAGCACGTCCTCACTCTTGAGTTCGGTTTCCGGCAGCGGCGAGACATGGATCTGGTTGTCGCGTTTGATGAGCAGGACGCTGATCTCGTACTTGCGGCGGAGGTCCAGGTCCCCCAACGTGCGTCCTTCGATCTTCGGGCCGAGGCGCACTTCCTCGACCAGGTAGTCCGGCGACAGGGCGAACTGGTCCATCACGTGCGCGCTGGCGAGGACCCGGGCGACGCGTTCGCCCATCTCCCGTTCGGGATAGATGACGAGATCCGCGCCGACCTTCTCCAGCACGCGCCCCTGGAGTTCGTTGATGGCCTTGGAGACGACTTTCTTCACGCCCAACTGCTTGAGGATCAGTGTGGTCAGGATGCTCTCCTGGATGCCGGTGCCGATGGCGACGACGACGACGTCGAAGTTCGTGATCCCGACCGCCCGCAGCGCCTCTTGATCCGTGGAGTCGATCTGGATCATGTTGGTGCAGTGCTCGGCGACCTGCCGCAGGGCGTCCTCGTCCTTGTCCATCGCCTGCACGCGGTGACCCATGTCGTACAGCGTCCGCACCACGCTGCTGCCGAATCGTCCGATGCCGATCACCGCAAAATCCATAGGGAGCCTCGCTTTCAGCCTACCAGGATCCGCTCTTCCGGATAGCGGTAGTTCAGCGCCTGCTGGCGGCGCGTCAGCGCGAAGGCCACGGTCAGCAGCCCGACGCGGCCGGTAAAGATCGTCGCGATGATGAGCAGCCGGCCCACCGCCGTCAGGTCGGGCGTGATGCCGGTAGACAGACCCACCGTGCCGAACGCCGAGGTCACCTCGAACAGCGCCTGCACGAAATCGATCCGCTCCACGAATGACAGCGCGGTGCCCATCGTGACGACGAACGCGACGGCCACGAGCGCGATCGTCACCGCCTTATAGACCACGACCGGCGGCAGCCGGCGCCTGAACAGTTCCGGGTCCGTCCGGCCGCGCAGCATCGAGATAATGACGGCCATCGGGGCGACGAACGTCGTCGTCTTGATCCCGCCCCCCGTCCCCCCCGGCGAGGCGCCGATGAACATCAACGCGATGAGCAGCATCAGCGTGGGCTCGCGGAGATGGGCGATGTCGATCGTGTTGAAGCCGGCGGTGCGGGGCGTCACGCTCTGGAAGAACGCCGCCAGCAGTTGCTGCAGGGGCGGCAAGGGCTCCAGCGTCATCGGGTTGCTGTACTCCAGGAGGATGATCAGCACGACCCCCAGACCGATCAGCGCGCCGGACGCGGTCAGGACGATCCGCGAGTGCAGGCTCAGGCGGCGGCGGTGGGTGGCGAGATCGCTGAGCACGATGAACCCGAGCCCGCCGGTGATGATCAAGGCGGCCATGATCAGATTGACGGGGAGATCGTGGGCGTAGCCCGTGAGGCTGCGAAAGCCGCCCATGACGTCGAAGCCGGCGTTGTTGAAGGCCGAGATACTGTGAAAGATGCCGACATACACGCCGCGGGCGAGCCCCATCTCCGGAACGAACCGCAGGCTGAGCAGCAGCGCGCCGACCAGTTCGATCGCCGCCGTGATGAGCACGACGTTCCGCGTGAACCGCACCACCCCGCCCATCGTGTAGAGGTTGTGCGCCTCCTGCAGGACGATCCGCTCCCGCAGCCCGATCCGCCGGCCGACGATGAGTGCCATCAGCGTCGCCACCGTC
The DNA here is from genome assembly GCA_035292085.1 of bacterium. Lineage (GTDB taxonomy): Bacteria > Sysuimicrobiota > Sysuimicrobiia > Sysuimicrobiales > Kaftiobacteriaceae > DASXUC01. The sequence goes on along the minus strand of DATDQT010000147.1, from coordinate 9,560 downwards.
ATGTACCCCAGGCCCCCGAGCTGGATGAGGACGAGGATGACGAGCTGGCCGAACAGCGAGTAATAGGTTCCCGTGTCGACGACGACGAGACCGGTCACGCAGACGGCCGAGGTCGCCGTGAACAGCGCGGTCAAAAACGGTGTGGACGTCCCGGCGGCCGACGAGATGGGCAGGGACAGCAGCACCGCGCCCACGAGGATGATCGTCGCGAAGCCGGCGACAATCGTCTGGGCGGGATTGAGCTCCAAGCGAGCCAGCGGCGCCCGATCATCGAGCGCCACGGATCTGGCCATGTCAGGAGGACTTCAGGCCCTCCTTCGCCTTGGCGACGAGTTTGGCGAAGGCGTCCCCGTCACGGTAGGCCAGGTCGGCCAGCACCTTGCGGTTCACGGCGACCCCGGCGCGGCGCAGTCCGCTGATCAGCCGGCTGTACGAGACGCCGTTCGTCCGGGCCGCGGCGTTGATGCGCGCGATCCACAGACGGCGGAAGTCGCGTTTGCGGACGCGCCGGTCATGGTAGGCCTGCGCCAGCGCCCGCACAACATACTGGTTGGCCATCTTGAACCAGCGGTGCTTGGCGCCGTAGTAGCCCCTGGCCAGCTTGAGAATCTTCTTGTGGCGGCGGCGTGTCGTGACCCCGCGCTTGACCCGTGCCATGTCCGTTCACCTCAATATCATTTGTTTCGGTAGGGCAGCAGCCGGCCGATGCGGCGCTCGTCGGCGCCTTCAACCGTCACCCGCTGCCGGAGCCGGCGCAAGCGCGACGGCCGCTTGCCGACCTTCAGATGCCCGGCCATCTGCTTCCCGCGCATGAGCTTGCCGCGGGCGGACACGCGGATGCGTTTGGCCGTCCCCTGGTGTGTCTTGACCTTAGCCATGTGCGACCACCTGCCTATGACTTCTTTGGTGTCAGGATCATGATCATGTTCCGCCCCTCCAACCGCGGCGTCATCTCGACGCTGCCGACTTCCTGGACGGTCTCGGCCAGACGGTGGAGCAGCACCTCCCCCACCCTGGGGTGCGCCATCTCTCGCCCGCGGAACCACATCGCGACCCGCACTTTGTTGCCGTCCTTGAGGAAGTTGAGCACGTGGCGGGCCTTGACCTGGAAATCGTGCTCGCCGATTTTGGGGCTCATGCGCATCCCCTTGAGCTCACCGGCACGCCGGTGCGTGGTACCCCGGCCGCGCTTGTGCTGCTCGTACTTGTACTTCCCGTAGTCCATGATCCGGACCACGGGTGGCTGCGCCGTCGGCGCGACTTCCACCAGATCCAGTTCCGCTGCTTCGGCCCTGGCAATGGCATCGCGGACCGCCATCACGCCCAGCTGCTCGCCGCTGGCGCCGATGACGCGGACCTCCCGCGCGCGGATCCGGTCGTTTACTCTTGGCTCGCGTTCGATGTCTTACACCCCCTGACAAGAAAAACCGGGCATGGCCTGTGCCATCCCCGGCAGTTTTCGGTTCAGTCCCTGTCGGTGTCGACCGGACCTGGCGTTTCGCCGGCCGGTGAGAAGCGGATGGCTTCTGCTTGGGCCTGTCACAACTCACCGCAGTATAGCACAGTCAACTGTCGGGTGGGAACGTGAACACCCGCCGCCAGAGAAGAAGACCTGCTAGGATGCCGGTACCGGCGCGACGCGGGCGCCAAGGCGCCACCAGGCGGCGAGAGACAGCGGGATGAGCGCCACGGCGGCGCCGACCAGGCCCATCGCCCCGTAGCCCACCGCCGCGAACACCACGCCGCTGCCCAGGCTGCCGACGGCCGACGTCAGGCCCAGCAGAAGATCGTTGAACCCCTGGGTGCGGGCGCGCTCCGGCGGCGAGAGCTGGTCGGCCAGCAGCGACGACCCGGCGACGTAGCAGAAGTTCCATCCCAACCCCAGCAGGAAGAGCGCCACGGCGATCGGCACGAGCCGGGGAGACAGCGGCGCGGCGAGAGAGGCCAGCACCAGCACCGACGCGCCGGTCATGATCACGGGCCCCCGCCCCCAGGCATCGGCAAGCCGGCCCGAAATGATGGAAAACGCGTACATGCCCACGACGTGTGCCGAGATGACGAAGGAGATGTTCGTCAGCGGATGGTCGTGGTTCCGCATGTGGAGGGAGGTAATGACCATCAACATGGCCATGGTCATCTGCGCGAAGATCATCGCCGCTACGGCAACGAGCGCCGGCCGCTCCCGCAGGATCGTGAGGATCGGCCTCGCCGGACCACTGACCGCAGCAGTGCCCCCGCCGGTACCGGCGAGCGCCCGGCCAAGGTCGCGCGGCTCCGGGCGCAGCCAGGCGAACAGCAGGACTCCAACCAGCGCAAAGAGCCCCGCGCCGGCGACGTATGGTCCGATGAACTCGTTGACGCCCCTCGCCACCGCTACCCGTGCCATCGGCCCGGCGATCATGGGTCCCAAGACCGCGCCCACCGTTCCGCCGAGCACGACGTTGGAGATCGCCCGCGCCCGCTGATCAGGCGCATGCACTTCCGCGGCGACGAACCGCGACAAGGCCAGCGCCGCAGTGGCCATGCCGATCAGCGCCGCGCCGGCGAGGAACAGCATGAACGACATGCGTGCGACGGCGACGGTGGACACCAGCATCCCGATGGTTCCGATCAACGCCCCCGAGATCAACGCCCCCCGGCGCCCGATCCGGTCCATCGCCGCGCCCCACATGAACGCCGAGGCGGCCTGGCCCACCAGGTACGTCGTGGCCGGCAACCCGGCCAGCGCAGGGATGCCGCTGAGCTGCGCGCCGAGGATCGTGAGAATCGGGAAGATCGTGATCGTGGCCGCGGAGCCGAGACTCTGCGCCCCAAACAACGTCCGGGTGATCCTGGCAGCCTGGGTGGCGTACGGTGTCGTCATCGTGGTCCCTGCCGTATCTACGCTGGCGGGCGGGTCGCTCCTTCCCGAACTTCAGCAGGAAATTCCCCGGGCCACCCAGAGTAGTATGGCATCCGCACGCGGAGGTGCCCGGTGGATCTGTACATTGCGGTTCTTCGAGTGTTGCACATTGGCGCGGGTGTCTTGTGGGCCGGCGCGACGTTCTTCTTGGTCTCGTTTCTGATTCCGACCGTACAGGCGTCCGGACCCGAAGGTGGCCGGTTCATGCAACGGCTGGCGGCTGGACCCTACCCGAGGGCGATTACAGGCGCCGCAATCGTCACGATCCTGTCGGGCCTGCTGCTGTACTGGCGTGACTCGGCGGGCCTGCACGCGGAGTGGATTGGATCGGCGTTCGGCCTCACGCTGACCCTCGGCGCGGTCGCAGGGCTCATCGCGTTCATGCGAGGAGTGATCTTCACAAAACCCATCGCCGACCGGCTGGGCGAAGTCGGCACGGTCGTGGCCGCCGCGGAGGCGCCGCCCACTCCCCAGCAGCTGGCGGAGATGCAGCAGCTGCAGGCCAAACTCACCAGCGGCGCCCGCATCGTGGCATACCTGCTCGGCTTTAGCGTCCTGGCGATGGCCGCGGCGCGGTATCTCTAACCGTCAGTCAAGACCTTCGCGCAGTATCTCCAGCGTCGCTTCCAGCGTCTTGATGCGCAGTTTGCGGTCGCTGATCAGGTTCTCCTTGTCGGCGGCGGCGGCGAACGCTTCCATGATCGTCAGGTCATCGATGTTCGCCGGGGACGGCGACAGCCGACCCATCATCAACTGGACATCGCGCTGGTACCGGTGGATGGTCTGCTTGAGGTGGCTGATCGCCCGGCGCGGGCGTCCGGCGGGCCACGGCACAACCCTCGCGGCGAGGTCGGGGCGGTGCTTCACCAGCCGGACGGTCGTCCCCCCCAGGCCGCTCGTGCACTCCAGCGCATCGACCAGGCTGCGCATCAGCAGCATCCCTCGGCCGGCCTGGTCGCCCGGATGGTACGGCTGCTCGATGACGCCGGTATCGAATCCCGTCCCGTCATCTTCCACTTCGGCGATGACCGCGGCGCCGCGGGCAGGACCAGTTCGACCAGTGCCACCCCGCCGCTCCAGACGTGAGGATCGGCCACCTGCGCCATCGCCTTACGGGGCCGCCATGACCGTGACGGCCCGGCGCATCGCCTCCAGCGCGGCGTCGATATCCGCGGCGCTGATATGGCGGTGCGTGACCGCGCGCACGGTGAGCGGGCCGGTCTGCAGGGCGAGGATGCCGTCGCGTCGGATCCGCGCGAGGAACTCCTCCACCGCCAGGGGCGGGTCCACCTGAACGTACACGATGTTTGTTCGCACCAGGTCCGCGCGCACGCGTAACCCGGGGACGGCGGCGATGCCATCGGCCAGCCGGCGCGCATTCGCATGGTCGTCGGCGAGCCGGCCGACCATGGTCTTCAGGGCCACGATACCCGCCGCCGCGATCACGCCGGCCTGCCGCATCCCCCCGCCGACCATCTTGCGGAAGCGACGCGCGCGGGCGATGAATGTCTCGCTGCCCAGCAGGACGGACCCGACCGGCGCGGAGAGCCCCTTGGACACGCAGAACATCACCGAGTCGGCATGCCGCACGAGCGACGGTGCCGCAACGCCCAGGGCAACGGCCGCGTTGAAAATCCGCGCACCGTCCACGTGTACCAGCAGGCCGAGCTCATGGGCCGCCAGGCCCGTCGCATCCATCTCGTCCGGCCCGAAGGGCACGCCGCCGTGGCGGTTGTGGGTGTTCTCGAGACAGACCAGGCGCACCGGCGCGTAATGCGGATCGGGTCCGTGGACGGCCGCGCGGATCTGCTCGGGACTCAGGTACCCGCGCCGGCCCGGCAGCGGCACCGGCATGACGCCCGCCACGGCCGCCATCCCTCCCGACTCGTAGTTGTACGTGTGGGATTCCGCCTCGACGATGGCCCCGTCGCCCCGCTGCGTGTGGGTGAGGACCGCGACGAGGTTGGCCATCGTGCCGCTGGGCACGAACAGCCCCGCCGGTTTGCCCAGCATCTGCGCGGCAAGCATCTCCAGCTCGCGGACGGTAGGGTCTTCGCCGAACACGTCATCACCGACGGCGGCCCGGGCCATCGCCTCGCGCATGGCCTCGGTGGGCTGCGTGATGGTGTCGCTCCGCAGATCGATGTCCGTCACGACGCCTCAGGTCCTCTCGACGCCTGATACAAGGCGACGCCCTTGTTGGCGACCGCCGAGGCCACGATGCCCATGATCAGCAGCAGCGCTCCCTTGAACAACAGCGTGGTCGGCGGGTTGACCAGCCGGTTGAAGAACGACGCGTCGTCGGCGGCGATGAGGTCCTGATAGGCCAGCACGAAGACGGCGAGCAGCAGGACCACTCCGAGGATGAACACCGCGACTCCCAGCACCTTGCCGGTCTGATCTCCCGTCCGGACCATGGGCTCCTCCGTGTCAGACTTGTGCCTGCGCCAGGGCCGTGGCGCAAAGGCAGTCCCGCTGTGCGGGAATCGCCGGAATCATTCGCAGGATGAGATCGCGCAGGCGGCCCATGCTGTCCCTGAACTGTCGTACGACCTCCTCTGCCGTGACCGGGGCGATCCCGGGCTCCCCTTCCACCCCGACGTCGTAATCGGTGATCAGGGAGAGGTTGACGTAGCACATCTCCAGTTCACGGGCGAGAGGGCATTCCGGATACTGGGTCATGTTGATGACCTCCCACCCCTGCCCCCGGAACCAGCGGCTCTCCGCCACGGTGGAAAACCGCGGTCCCTGAATGACCACGACGGTCCCGCGGCGGTGCATCGGCAGGCGCATCGCCTCGGCCGATTCGATCGCCACCGCCCGCAGCGTCGGACAGTACGGCTCCGCCATGGCGACGTGCGTGACCGGCGACCCATCGTAGAACGTGTCCGCTCGGCCGCGCGTCCGGTCGACATACTGATCGCTGATCACCAGATCGCCTGGCCGGACATGCGGCTGGAGACTGCCCGAGGCGCACGGGCCGATGATCCTCGTGCAGCCCAGCGATTTCAGCGCGTAGATGTTGGCGCGGTAGTTGATCGCGTGCGGCGGGATCGCGTGGGTCCGGCCGTGCCTCGGCAGAAACGCCACGCGGCGGCCGGCGATCGTCCCAATCGTGACGACGTCGCTGGGTTCGCCGTGGGGCGAATCGACGCGATGCTCCACCGCGTCCTCGAGCAGGGAGTAGAATCCGGTCCCGCCGATGACGCCGATTTCCGCAACAGCCATCTGGCTACGGGGTTCTCTGCTTCGCGGAGGACTCCCTTTCCATCATGGCCGCGGCCAGCTCCGGGACCAGCGCGCCGGCCCGCCCGCGCAGGACGACGGCCGCCCTGGCGTCTGCGGGGGTGGGTGCATCGTTGATGATGACGACCGATCCTCCGGATTCGAGCACGAGCTCGGGGAGCCAGGCGGCGGGTGTGACCTGCAGCGAGGACCCGACGACAAGCAGCGCGCGGGCGCGGCGGCAGATCCGCTCCGCCTGCTCGTAGGCCGCGGCGGGCAGCAGTTCTTCGAACAGCACCACGTTGGGCTTGACCGGCCGCCGGCAGGCCGGACACTGCGGTACCGTCTTCGCCGTGATCGCCACGGTGATGACGGCGATCGGGCCCACCCAGCCGCAGTCCGGGCAGGCGGCCTCACGGAGATTGCCGTGGAGTTCCACGACGTCGCGCGATCCGGCCGCCTGGTGCAGTCCGTCCACGTTCTGGGTAATGACCGGCCCGGCCATCCCCGCGGACTCCATCGCGGCCAGTGCCAGGTGCGCCGGGTTGGGCTGGGCCTGCGCGAGGGCGCCCAGCCGCGTGCGGTAGAACTCGTAGAAGGCTGCCGGCCGCCGGCGAAACGCGCTGAGGCTCGCGACATCCATCGGGTCGACTCCGGCCCACAGCCCGCCGGCCGACCGGAAGTCCGGCAGACCCGACTCCGTGCTGATGCCGGCGCCGGTGAACACCGCGGCCGGGCGGGCACGATCGAGGAGCGCGGCGGCGCGCTCAAGATCACCCACATGCCCCGTGCCTCGATCCCCGTGCCCCGATCCGGAGATCACTGCAGGTTTCCGTCGTCGGTGAACGCCATCGGCTCCGGCCGATCGACGGCCACCTCGGGGCGGTTCTGCAGTTCAGGGATCAAGGATTCCGACACCCAGCAGTCTTCCAGATGCAGGGTGTTGGCGATCCGCATGGCGCGGGTCGCGGCGGGGTCGGGGAGATCGAGGCTCGCCAGGGCGGCGGCGATGGCGTCATGCTCGGAAGGCATCGTGACCGGGACGAACGCCCGCTGGACGTAGGTGCTCACCAGCGTGTTCACGTACGTGGCGACGGGATCGATTGCGTCCACGAGCCGGCGCGTCACCACGTCGGCGAGTCCCACCCCCTGGGCATTGCCTTCGGATTCAGCCGACAGCCGCAGCGCGACGATACGCTGGACGTGCGGCGCCGCCGGCTCCGCCATGCCCGGCAGCCGCCAGCGCCCGATGACGTTGACGTCCATCCCGGTGCCGCTGAAGTTCTTCCCGATTTCGTCGACGATGAGCAGGTCGAGTGACTCGACCGGCAGTGACGGCATCAGCCGCCGGGCGTCGGCAAACAGCACCCGCTCCCGATCCCGGAGCGACTCCGGCGGCACCGCGGCCACGGCGGCTGTTTCATCGTAGGCGTTCTCGACGATGGCCAGACCGCCGTAGATCTTCCCGGTGGCGATCACGACCCCGGCGATCGCGTCGATCGCCGCGCCCATCTCCGCCGGCCCCTTCCGGTGGATCTGGGCGGCCGCCGGGGCCTTGCCCAACCCCACGGCGATCATCTTCAGCAGGCCGCTGCCGAACGGGTCGGCAAACGCGGTGTGGGGTTTGACGCGGTTCACGACGAGGATGCCGTCGCAGGCCGCGGCATTGCGGTCGCAGTGGGCGATCAGCCCGCGGGGCGTGCGGCCGAGCTCGACGGTGTCCATCGATGTCATCAGCGGCGCACCGACCGATTCGGCGGTGATGCCCAGGTGCGCGAGCAGGCGGCGCTGGCCTTCTTCCGTGCCGCCCCCATGGCTGCCCATCGCGGCGACCAGGACCGGATCGCCGCCGTGGCCGCGGACCCACGCCACCGTCGCCGCCAGGATCGGGACAATGTCCCGGATGCCGCGGCTGCCCGCGGTGACGGCCACGCGGCGGCCGCGGAGCGGCGGCAGCGGCAGCGTCTCCAGTTCGCGCCGGACGGCCGCCGGCACGTCGGAGATGCGCGGGCGCGGAAACGTCACGTGCGCGCGCGCCATCTTCGGCAGGGCCTTGATGGGGACCGGGAACGGGAACGGCGCGTCAGTAGGCCGTCTCAAAGAGGTAGACAATGTCCTCGTACGCCGTCGTGCGTGGATTGACCAGCACGTTGCCGCTCTTCATCGCGTCGGTCGCCATCTGCGGAATCGCATCCTGGTGCACGCCGAGGTCGCGCAGCCGCGCGGGGATCCCGACGTCGCCGCTGAGGCGCCGCACCGCCTCGACGGCGCGGGTTGCGGCCTGCTCCGCACTCAGCCCGGCAACGTCTTCGCCCAGGGCCGCGGCAATCGATGGGTAGGTCTGGTGGCAGGCCGGCAGGTTCCATTCCATCACGTAGGGGAGCAACACCGCGTTGGCGACCCCGTGCGGGACGTCGAAGTGCGCGCCCAGCGGATGCGACATCGCGTGCACGTTGCCCAGCCGCGTGCGCGTGAACGCCATCGCGGCCATCGTGCTGGCCAACAGCATCGCCGTGCGCGCTCCCAGATCTCGTCCCGTGCGGTACGCCGGGCGCAGCGACGGCCCGATGAGCTTGATCGAATCCAGGGCCAGCGTCTTGGCGATCGGGTGATAGACGGTGTTCACGTAACACTCGATCCCGTGGGTCAGCGCATCCATGCCCGTCGCGGCGGTGAGACCCGGCGGCATCGACACGGTAAGCTCGGGATCGCAGACGGCGTACTGGGGCACGATGTGCGAACTGCCGATCGTCAGCTTGAACGTCCGTGCGCGGTCGGTGATCACGGCGAACACCGTGACCTCGCTCCCGGTGCCCGCCGTGGTGGGGATCGCGACCGTCGTCATCCCCGGGCCGGGGACTTTCCCGATGCCTTCGTAGTCCAGGACGGTCCCGCCGAAGCGCGCGAGCACCGACGCGACTTTGGCCACGTCCATCGCGCTGCCTCCGCCGACGGCGACGAGGAACTCGGCACCGGCGCGCGTCACGAACTCGTACGCGCGGGTGACCGTCTCCACGCTGGGATTGGGTTCGACGGCGGTAAAGGCGTCGGTGGCGACGCCGGCATCATGGAGCCACGATCGCACGCGGTCGAGAATGCCCGCGGCGGCCACCCCGGGATCCGAGATGACCACGGCCCGGCCGCCCAGGCCCTTGACGATCTCCGGGATCTTCCCGGCGGCGCCGGGCCCGAACGTCAGGTTTGCCGGTGCCTGAAACGCAAAGATCTGGTCAGTGCTCACGCGGCTCTCGATTCTCCTCGTTTGTACGTTTCCGCGGTTCGGCGTTTCCCTGTCCTTTCAGTCTCACGATGTACAGTCTGGCGGCCGCCTGCATGGATTCCGATCCTTCGGGAGACTTGGGCTCGATGAATGTCCAGCGGTCGGCCTCGTCGTAGGCCGTGTCTTCTGCGACCTGGGCGTCCGACGGCCGTC
>DATDQT010000146.1:0-18966 GCA_035292085.1 bacterium | reverse complement strand
CCCCCATAGCCAGCCATTACAATTGTAGTACTGCATGCCTTCACGCATCCGATTTCGGGTATAGGAAAAGGTAAGCGCACGCTCCGCACGGCTTTCGGGTAAAATAAGACTCAACTTCTCTCTCACCGGGAGGACGACCTGAAGAATGAGGGAACGTATGCACGTTATACACTCGACATGAAGATCCGTGACTTGCTTGCGACAGCCAGAGAGCGCAACGCCAGTGACCTGCACCTCACCGTCGGGTCGCCGCCCATTCTTCGGGTGGATGGGCAACTGAGAGAAATGGAGGAAGGCCCGCTCTCCAAACACGCCGTGCTCCAGATCATCTACGACGTCTTGACCGAAGACCAGAAGTCGCGCTTCGGGCAGACGCGGGAGTTCGATTTCTCGCTGGACCTGCCGGACATCGGGCGCTTCCGTGTCAATGTCTTTGAGGAGCTCCGGGGCCACGGGGCGGTCTTCCGCCTGGTGCCGAATCATATCCTGACGTTGGACGAACTGGGCATGCCGCCGACCGTCAAGCAGCTCTGCCTGACCGAACGCGGGCTCATTCTCGTCACGGGGCCAACGGGGTCCGGCAAGACGACGACGCTCGCCGCGATGATCGATCAGATCAACGACCACCGAGGCGGGCACATCATTACGATTGAAGATCCCATCGAGTTTGTGCATCTGCCGAAGAACTGTCTGATCCGGCAGCGGGAGGTGGGGGTCCATACCCACTCGTTCGCCAACGCCCTGCGCGCCGCATTGCGGGAGGATCCCGACGTGATCCTGGTCGGAGAGATGCGGGATCTAGAAACGATTTCCGCGGCCCTCACTGCCGCCGAGACCGGCCATCTCGTGCTGTCCACGCTGCACACCAACAACGCCGCGCAGACGATCAGCCGGATCATCGACGTGTTTCCTCCGGACCAGCAAGATCAGATCCGCACCCAGCTGGCCGAGGTGGTGGTGGCGACGCTGGCGCAAACGCTTCTCCCCGCCGCCGGGGGCGTCGGGCGTGTGGCGGCCGTTGAACTGCTCGTGGCCACGCCGGCGATCCGCAACCTCATCCGCGAGCGGAAGACGTTTCAGATCCCCTCCGCCATCCAGACCGGAGCGAAAGAGGGCATGCAGAGCCGAGATCAGAGTCTCCAACAGCTGGTCAGGATGGGCCGCATCTCGCTCGAAGAAGCCCGCAAGTGGGCCAGCGACCCCCAGCAGCTCGTCGTGTCCCGTCTCGCCAGCGTCTAGCCCCGGGGCCCATTCCCCAAGTTCGAGCGACTACACTCCCGCCGCCGTGGGCATAAGCTCCTGTGGGGGTGTACGCCGTGAGTACTCGTTTGGTTTTGAAGGACGCCACCGTGAACCAGACCAACGGGATCGTGGTGGCCGAAGTCGAGTTGGGGATGAACGGGACGACCGTGGTGGGACAGGCCGCGGCGAAGACGTCGCCGCAGGGTCCGCTCTTTCTCGCCGGGGAAGCGACCGTAAAAGCCATGCAGCAGCTCCTCCCGCCGGGATTCGGGCTCAGCCTGCTCCAGGTGGAGTCCGAGCCGGCCGACGCCGAGCGCGTCGTGTGGGCGAAACTCCTGCTGTACACGCCTGACGGTCCCCAGCGGTTGCTCGGCATCGCCCGGTTCGGAGCGGATGCGCCGGCGGCGGCGGCCCGCGCCATCCTCAGCGCAGTGAACCGCCGCGGATCGTACCTGTTTGAGGATCACAGTCACTCCGGCGCCGCGAGCTGACTGGGTACCTGCCCTAGGGTAGGAGCCGAGGGGTCCCCATGCACATGCAGACCACGGGCCCCGGCGGGGCTATCTGGTTGGGAGAACGGTACTTCTCCATGGTTGCACTCGGGGGAAATCTGCTCTTTCCGGCAGGCGGCTCGATCGCCCCCTGGGATGCCAAGGCGATGTTCTACTGTGATTCGGCGGTCGTCGATCACATGATGGAGCCCGAGAAAGGCGACCGGAAGATCACGACCGAAGGAGAGTTGGAGCACGTCCTGGCCGTGTCGCAGAAAGGCGACGCCTCGATTCGCATCTGGATCCACGAAGACCTCGAGGACCTCATCAAGCAGTTGATGGATTAGAGACTCTCCCACCTGTCGGACCGCGATCGGTCACGAGTCTCAGAGGGTAGGCCCGCGTGTCTTGTAGAAGGAAGCCGTGAGCGGGAGGGAGAGCGATGGCACAGGTCCGCGTGCTCGTCGGAACACGCAAGGGGGGATTCATCCTCACGTCGGAGGCCAGCCGGCGTCGTTGGGAGGTCAGCGGTCCGCACTTCGGCGGATGGGAGGTGTTCCACCTCGAGGCCTCCCCGCACGACTCGGATCGGCTGCATGCCTCCCTGTGGACCTCCTGGCACGGCGCCGTGATCCAGCGCAGCGATGACGGCGGCCGGACCTGGCAGCCGGTAGGCAACCAGTTCACGTACGCCGATTCCGACGGCAAGCACCTCGGGTGGGAGGGCGAACAGAAGACCTGGCAGTTCAAGCGTGTCTGGCATCTGGAACCGGCCTTACACGACGCCGAGACCGTGTACGCCGGGGTCGAGGACGCGGCGTTCTTCCGGTCCACCGACGGCGGCGGCGTATGGGAGGAACTCACGGCGCTGCGCCGCCATCCCACCGGGTCCACCTGGCAGCCCGGGGCGGGAGGGTTGGGCCTGCACACGATCGTGCTCGATCCCGCCGACCCCCGCCGGATGTTTGTGGCGATTTCCGCCGCGGGCGTGTTCCGCACGTCCGACGGCGGGCGGACCTGGGAGACGGCCAACACGGGCCTGCGCGCAACATACACCCCCGAACCCGAGCCGGAGGCAGGGTACTGCGTTCACAAGATCGCCATGCATCCGTCGCGGCCCGCCACTTTGTTCATGCAGAAGCACGGGGGAGTCTACCGCAGCGACAACGCGGGTGGGTCGTGGACGAACATCAGCGGCAACCTGTCGTCGGACTTCGGCTTTCCCATCGCCGTGCATGCCCACGAACCGGAAACGATCTACGTCGTGCCGATCACCAGTGACACCGAGCATTACCCGCCGGGCGGGGTGTTGCGCGTGTGGCGCAGCCGGCGGGGGGACGGAGCGTGGGAGCCGTTGGGCCACGGTCTGCCCGACCGCAACTGCTACGTGAACGTCCTGCGCGAGGCGATGGCCGTCGACCGGCTCGATCCCTGCGGGATCTACGTGGGTACCACCGGCGGACAGGTGTATGGTGCCGTTGGCGGCGATGGATGGGACGCGGTCGCGATGCACCTGCCGGCCGTCCTGTCGGTCGAAGCCCAGGTGATCGACTAATCAAGAACCCATGGCGTCCGCGGAAGTGCGCATCGCGTTGCCGGCCCACCTCCGCCGGCTGGCCGGCGTCTCCGGCACAACCGTCGCCGTGACGCTGACGCCGGCCGGAACCGGTCCGGCCACCCTCGGGGACGTCATCGATGCTCTCGAACACACGTACCCGGCGCTGCGCGGGACGATTCGCGACTACCCGGCCGCGGGGTCCGTTCCCCCGGGAGCGTTGCGACCGTTCATCCGGTTCTTCGCCCTGGAAGAGGATCTCACGCCTGCCGGGCAAGCGGCGCCGATTCCATCGGAGGTGCTGTCCGGTAAGGAAGTGCTGCGCATCATCGGCGCGATCGCCGGCGGATAGGGGTCCTTCCGCCGAGGGTCTAGGATTCTGTGTGAGTGGCACCCACAGGATGTGGGTGCCACATCGCTTCTTGGCGGGGTCACTGGGGTGGGGGAGCGGTACTTTCCCGTCATCGCGGCGCACGGCCTGCTGAACTTCCTGTGGGGCGGGGCCGCCCCGTGGGAGGCGAAGGAACTGTACTATCAGGATGAAACCATCATTGATCACATCCTTGCCAGCGCCCGGACGGGGAGACTCCACCGGTGGCGGGAAGAAGTCGTGAAGACGGCCGAAGAGTTGCTGCGCGTCCTGGAACTGTCCGAACGGAGCGAGTCCCACATCCGCATCTGGATACATGAAGGCCTCGAGGAGCTCGTCATGCAGCTCATGGATTGACGCCGATGCCCACACCCACGCTGGCCGAGCAGCTGGCTGCCTTCGTCGTCCTGGCGTCGTACCACGAGCTGTCCGCGGCGGCCCGCGAGCAACTGAAGATCCGCGTACTCGATTCGCTGGGCTGCGCCATCGGGGCCCTGGACGGCGAGCCCATTGCAATGCTCCGGGCGCACCTCGAGGACTTCGGCGGGACCCCCCGCTGCACGCTGATCGGAGACGGACGCACCGCCCCCGACCGTGCCGCACTCTACAACAGCGCGCTGGTCCGGTACCTGGATTTCAACGACAGCTACCTGGCGCCGGGCGAGACCTGCCACCCCAGTGACAACATCGGGGCCGTCCTTGCCGCCGCGGAGTACGCGGTCGGTTCGGGGCGGGACTTGCTCACCGCCGTGGCCGTGGCCTACCAGATTCAGTGCCGGCTCAGTGACGCGGCGCCGGTCCGGGCGAAGGGTTTTGACCACACGACGTTGGGTTCGTACGCAGTCGCCGCCGGCGTCGCCAAGGTCCTCGGCCTGGATGCGGCCGGGATCGCCAATGCGGTGGCCATCGCCGGCACGGCGTTCAACGCGCTTCGCGTGACGCGGACCGGCGCCCTCTCTCACTGGAAAGGGCTGGCGTATCCCAATACGGCCTTCGGCGGCACGCATGCGGCCTTTCTGGCCAAACGCGGGATCACCGGCCCGGCCGAGGTCTTCGAAGGCAACAAGGGGTTCATGGAGACGATCGCGGGCCGCTTCCATATCGACTGGGCACGGGAAGACCTCGAGCGCGTCAGGATGACCATCCTCAAGAAGTACAACGCCGAAGTCCACTCCCAGGCGACCCTCGAAGGCATTCTCGCTCTCAGGGCCGAGACGGAATTTCGCGCCGAGGACGTGGAGCGGATCGACATCGCGACATTCGGCGTGGCGTTCCATATCATCGGCGGCGGCGAGGAAGGCGAGAAGGTCACGATCCGCACGAAAGAAGAAGCCGACCACAGCCTGCCCTATATGGTCGCCGTCGCCATCCTCGACGGCCAGGTCCTGCCCGCGCAGTATGCGCCCGCCCGCATCCGGCGCGACGATGTCCAGCAGCTCCTCCGGCGGGTCGTGGTGCGTGAGGATCCACAGTACAACGCGCGGTTTCCGGCCGAGATGCCATGCCGGATTGAGGTCACGCTGCGGGATGGACGGCGGCTCGCCGTGGAGAAGACGGACTACGAGGGCTTTCATACGCGGCCGATGCCCTGGGAGGCCGTCGTCAAGAAGTTCGACCGGCTCAGCGCGCCGCATGCCGGCGACACCCTCCGCGGGGAGATTGTCGAGGCCGTGCGGAGGCTGGACGATCTTGCCGTGGGCGACCTGGTCGGGCTGCTGGCCCGGGTGGGACACGCGTAATGCGGGGCACGTGAGGAGGAATGTCATGGCCGACCGGTCCTTTCCCTTCCTGAAAGTCAACGAGCGGCAGCGCAAGCCGCGCACCCGCGGGATCACGGAGATTCGCGGGCCATATTACACGCCGATGGGGACGCGCTATCTCGCGGATGTGCTCGAGACCATGGGGAATTACGTCGACAGCCTCAAGTTCGCCGGCGGCTCGTTTACGCTGATGCCGCGCCCCGCGGTGAAGGCGCTGATCGATCTCTGCCACGAGCACGACGTCCAGGTCTCCACCGGTGGGTTTGTCGAGTACGTCCTCACGCAGGGGGCCGACGCGGTGCGACGCTACATCGACGAGTGCAGGGCTATCGGATTCGACATCGTGGAACTCAGCAGCGGATTTATCACCATCCCGGCCGACGACTGGCTGGCCTTGGTGGAACAGGTCAAAGACGCGGGGCTGAAGGCGAAGCCGGAAGTGGGGATTCAATTCGGCGCCGGCGGGGCAACCGCGGCCGCCGAACTGGCCGCCGAAGGGACGCGCGATCCGGCGTGGGCGATCGCCCAGGCCCGGCAGTTCCTCGACGCGGGCGCCGCCATGATCATGATCGAGTCGGAAGGGATCACGGAGAACGTCGAGCCCTGGCGCACCGACGTGCCCGCAAAGATCATCCAGACGCTGGGGCTCGACCGGGTGATGTTCGAGGCCGCCGATCCCGACGTGTTCGCCTGGTACATCAAGAACTACGGCCCCGAAGTGAACCTGTTTGTCGACCACAGCCAGATCGTGCAACTGGAGTGCCTGCGCGCAGGGATTTGGGGGACGAAGAGTTTGTGGGGGCGGGTGATCACCTACAAGGGTGGGGCCGGTCACGCGGCGGCCCCGAGAGGAAAGGCTCGTGGTGTCCCTGCGCGTCGAACGCGTCGTCGACCCAGGCGGTAGAGGGCCAAGATCTTCGACGAGCGGGCGCTGGGAGGCGGGATCTTCGTGGAGGTCGGCGTGCGCAGGCGTTGACCGCGGAGCGGGAGGTCACTCCGCCCGGACTGAGACCTGCGCGTCGCGTAAGACCCGAAAGGCCTGGCTCTCCTGCCGCTGCAGCCAGACCTGGAAGATCAGCGAGTCAAGTGGATACCACACGGCGACCCACCCGGCGACCCGACGAACCCCGGCCCGGCGTGGATGATGCCGTCATCGAGGCGGCCGTGCGATGGCTCACGATCCAGCCGTCGTGCGCGCGGGCGATGGCCTCGATCCCCTGAGCATCCCCCGTATCACCAGACTATCGTGTCCCCGCTGCGGCGGGAACACCGAGGCCATAGATCTCTCCGAACTTCTGCTGCAGGTATGCGAGGTACGACTCCGGCGATAACTCCGCGCCCGTCGCCCGCGTGATCAGGTCCTTCGCGAAGAACTTCCGGCCATGCCGGTGGACGTGTTCCCGCAGCCAGCCGAGCAGTGTTCCAAACTCCCCCCCGCCAATCTCGCCGGGAATGCTGGGATTCGCCCGTACCGCGGCATCGAACAACTGAACCGAGATGACATTGCCGAGCGTGTAAGTCGGGAAATACCCGATCGAGCCTCCCGACCAGTGGATGTCCTGCATGACGCCGTCGCGGTCGTCCGGCGGGACGATCCCGAGGTACTCCTGCATCTTGGCGTTCCATGCCGCCGGCAGGTCGGCCGCCGTCACCGTACCCTCCAACAGCGCGAGTTCCAGATCGAACCGCAGCATGATGTGCAGGTTGTAGGTCACTTCGTCCGCCTCGACCCGGATCAGCTCGGGCCGGACGATGTTGACGGCCCGATAGAAGGTCTGGACATCGATGCCGCGCAGTTGCTGCGGAAAGACCTGCTGCAGGCGCGGCAGGTAGTGGCTCCAGAAGCTGCGGCTGCGGCCGACGAGATTCTCCCACATCCGGGACTGCGACTCGTGCACCCCCAGGCTGGTCCCCCGGCTCAGCGGCGTCCGCTCCAACGCCGGCGACACGCCCTGCTCATACATCGCGTGGCCGGCTTCGTGGAAGATCCCGAAGATCGCCGACATCGGATCCTGCCGGTTGTAGCGGGTCGTGATGCGGACATCTTTCTGGCCGAAGCCGCTGGCGAAGGGATGGGGCGACCGGTCCAGCCGGCCGCGGCGGAGATCGTAGCCGAAGGCCTGCGCGACGTCCAGCCCAAAGCGCTCCTGGCCGGCCTCGTCGTAGTCCTGCGACAGGAATGCCGCATCGACCACCGGGCCGCGCTGCGCGATGGCCCGGACGAACGGGACGGTCACCTCGCGCAGGCGGGCAAACAGCGTCCGCACGTCCTTCGCGGTCATGCCCGGTTCGTAGTTGTCAAGCAGGGCGTCGTACGGATGGTCGGTGTAGCCGAGGTACTCGGCCTCCCGGCGGGCGAAGTCGACCATCGCCTCGAGGTGCGGGCGGAACGTGACGAAGTCGTTCTTGGGACGCGCTTCGCGCCAGACCTGCGTACTGATCGCCCGGGCCCGGGCGCGTTCGGCGACGAACTCCGTGGGCAGCTTGGTGATCTTGTCGAAGTCACGCCGGGTGATGCGCAGCAGCCCCGCTTCATCGGAGTCCGGATCGAACGCTCCGGCGGCACCTTCCGCGGCCTCGAGCACCTGCTTCGTCTCGGCCGATACGAACCTCTGGTGGATGAGGCGTGCCAGCGTCGCCAGTTGGTTCGCGCGGCCTTCGGCGCCGTCGGGCGGCAGATAGGTTTCCTGATCCCACGCCAGCAGCGCGGCGGCGGCGGCCAGGTCGGCGATCGGGTGAAGGTGTTGCTTGAGACGTTCGACGGCATGGGGCGGCGTCTGCTCACTCATCGGTTCCGGCTCCTTATGGTCGCTCAGAGAGGCTGAGAGGGATGGAGTATTTTTCGGTGGCGAACGTCCCAAATCCCGCGGCTGGTCAGGCGGACGTACGGCAGCGAGTCGAACGTGAGGAACAGCAGGCTGAACAGCGGATCCGCGAAGCGGTACCCGCGCTCGCGCAGCGTCTCCAGGAACTGCCGGTTGGCGGTGACCATCGCGGCCCACGGGCGGGGCGAAAAAATCCCGCCCAGCTCCAGGGGCAGCGAGAACACCGTCGCGCCGTCCTCCACGACCGCGATGCCGCCGCCCTGGTGAGCGAGTAGCCGGTACGCCGCCGCCATATCCGCGGGGTCAGAGCCGAGGATCAGCGGATCGAACGCGCTGCTGATCGTCGTGGCGAGTCCTCCCAGCCGGTCCGCGAACCCTGCGACGTGGGCGCGGGTGACCCACCGGCCGGCTCGATCGACCAACATCACACGCAGCGCCGGTTCGGCATCGGGCCCCAGGTCGAGGATCACGTCGTTGACGAAGCGGAGAGTCGGGAGGGCGCCATCACTCCGGGTGAAGAAGTCGGCAGCGAGGTCTGGCAGGCGTGGTGGTGGGATGAGGGACGCCAGCGGCAGCGGTGGGGGCGCCGTGGTCCGGCCGGCTTCGGCGATGATCTCGCCGCCGGCGATGACCAGTGTGGGACGCGGGTCGTCGAGGCTCTGCAGGACGTTGAGGTCCGCCCGCCGCCCCGCGGCGATCTCGCCGCGATCGGAGAACCCGAAATAATCGGCGGGATTGACCGTCACCATGCGCAGGGCATCCAGGGGCTCAATACCGGCGTTGATCGCGACGGCGAGCAGACGGTCCTGGTAACCGAAGTCGTCCAGAAAGATGGGCGAGGGGCCGTCCACCGTCAGCATGACGCGCCCCGCGGCAATCGCCCCGTCAGGGATTCCCTTCAGCAGATCGGGCAGGTCGGGCCGGATGGAGCTGTCGCGCAGCATCGCGTACAGGCCCGCCTCCAGGCGGTTGGCCACCTCGGCGGCGCTGATCGCCTCATGGCAGGACGTGAACCCGGCTGCGGCAAGGCCGCGGAGGCGCTCCAGCGACGCGCCGGGCGCATGGCCTTCCACACGGACTTGGTCTTCGCGCGCGGCAGCAATCTTGGCCAGCAGGTCCCCGTCGCCGGCCAGGACATCGGGCCACCGTGTCACCTCCCCGACCGCTGCGGCAAACGGCCGGCGCCACAGCGCCCGGAGCGCCGGCAGCGAGAACACGTGCTCATCGGCGAACGTCTGTGGATGCAACCGAATAAGCCAACGCAGCGTCACCGGCAGGCTGCTGAGCAGTTCCAGGACGTCCGCGAGCCGGTCGGGCGGAACGGTCATCATCAGCGGCAGGCCGTCGACGACGGCCGTCGTGGTGCCGTGCGCGCCGATCGCGTACGCCATTTCAGCGGGGTTGGCAAGAATGGAGTGGGTGTGTGGTTCGATATATCCCGGCACGACCACCCCACCGTGGATGTCGATGACCCGCACTGCGGTCGCGGCGAGTTCGTTTTCGTCACCGACCGCGGTGATCTGCCCGCCGGTGACGGCGACAGCGGCGCCGGTGAGCACCCCGCGTCGGACATCGACGAGGGTCCCGCCGCGCAGACAGAGATCGAATCGTTGCCGGTCCACGGAGTCAGGATAGCCGGGCCGCGGCAGGAAGGCCACTGATTCCACGGAAGTCTCTTGCGCGCGACAGATGAGGGGAGGCGAGGACAATGGCCAAGAAAGCGCGGGCAGCGAAGACCGGATCCGCACGAGCCTGGGCTTTGATCGCGCTAAAGGACCCTACGTCGAAGACACTGGCGCGGCTCGGGCGAGTGAGCGGGGTGACGCGCGTCGACAAGGTCTGGCGGTCCTTCAAGGCGCGACAGCGGACTCATGACGTCAACGCATTCGCCGAGATCCACGCACAGGATCGGGAGGCACTCCTCGACACGCTCAGATATATCGAGGCCAATTTCTCACACATCGAAGCGTACGAATTCTAGCGCCCATCGTGCGGTCCGCCGAGGGCAATGGCCTGCGGCAACGGCATGCGCCGTCCTTCCTGCCACGCGATTTCGAAGCGGATATCGCCAAGCTGCTGGCGTAGCCGCAGGAGTGCTTGCCTGACCATCTCCTGGTCGCGTAACGAGCCCGGTGCCCGGATGCTCTCCCGGAGCGCTCCTGTCGCCCCAAATATTCTGACGGCGTCGGCCGGCCCAGGACTGACCATGGCGAGGTGCTCCAGACACTCCGCAATGCCGGCTTGATCGCCGATCGACTGACGAAGTGCAAGGCTCTCTTGCCACAGTCGCCGGGCCGAATCCGGGTCGCCACGGTCCCAGACGACGGCGGCCAGGCTGCTGAGCGAGGTCCCCACGCCCTGCTTGTCGCCCAGTTCGCGGCGCACCCGCAGGCTCTCTTCATGGAGCGTCTGTGCACGGGCCAGATCGCCGCGTGCGCGTGCAATCAGCCCCAGGCTGTGCAAGGATCCGCTGATGCCCCGCCGGTCGTTAAGGTTGCGCCGCAGTCCCAGGCTTTCATCGAACAAGGGGGCTGCCCGTTCAAGATTCCCTTGGTCGAGTTCGAGGAGGCCAAGCATCTGCAGTGCGAATGCCGTCCCGCGGCGATCATCGAGTGATCTGAACAGCGCTAGGCTCTCCCGGCCGAAGGCGGCCGCGCGCGCATAATCTCCCTGATGGTCGGCGACGATGGCGAGATTGATGAGCGTTCCCGCGATCATCCGGCGGTCGCTGGCGGCTCGCCCGTACGACAGGCTCTGTTCATAGAGCTGCTGCGCCGCGGCATAGTCGCTGCGTCCGTAGGCGATGTTGCCGAGCGTGCGGAGCGCTCCGGCTACCTCTCGCGCATCGCCGAGGTGTTGCTGCAGAGCCAGGCCCGCTTCGCTGAAGGTTTTGGCGTCCTCATAATCGCCTTGATATTCGGCAATCCGCGCCAGGCCCAGGAGCCCGCGGGCCTGGATCTCGGGATCCACGTTCACGCCCGCGGTGAGAGTGGTTTCAAGCCACCGCCGTCCCTCCGTCCAGAATCCCCGTACGAGCCAAAACAGGGCCAGCGACGACGCCAGCCGCGCGGCGGTCGAGATGTCCCCGCTCTCCAGCGCCCAGGCCAATCCGGCGCGCAAGGTGTCGTGCTCACCGGCAATCCGGTCCATCTTCTCGTGTTCGGGGCTCTCGTGACGTTCCAGACCGGCGACGAACTGCACGCACCATGCCAGCTGGCTGGTGCGCACCGCGGGCGCCCGCCCGGACCGGACGAGGCGCTCAGCGGCATACTGGCGGATCGTATCCAGCAGCCGGTAGCGAACTTCTCCACCATGCCCGTTGGCGAACAGCATCGACTTGTCGGTCAACTGCGAGATCAGGTGAAGCACGTCTCTCGGTCGCAGTCCTGCGCCGGCGCATACATGCTCAGCGGCGTCGAGCGTGAATCCCGCGGGAAAGACGCTCACGCACTGCAGCGCCTCGCGTTCACCATCGGACAACAGGTCGTAGCTCCAGTCGAGCACCGCCTGGAGCGTCTGGTGGCGCGGCAGGGCCGTCCGGCTCCCGCCGGTCAACAACCCGAACCGGTCGTTGATCCGCTGCGCGATCTGGATGACGGTCAGCGTCCGCAGTCTTGCGGCGGCCATTTCGATCGCCAGCGGGATGCCGTCGAGGGCCGTGCTGATCTGCGCGATGGCCGGTGCGTCAGCGTCGGTCAGGGGGACATCGGGTCGGGCGAACACCGCCCGTTCGATGAACAGGCGGGTCGCTTCCGCCTGCGAGAGGTCCCGGATCGTGAGCGAGACCCGTACGTCCGGCACCAAGAGCGAGGGTACGCGATAGACCATCTCCCCCGCGATCCCCAGCGGTTCCCGGCTCGTGGCCAGGACCCTCAGGCCCCCGCCGGCGAGCAGCAGGGATTCGGTCAGGCGCGCCGAGGCGTCGATGAGATGCTCGCAGTTGTCCAGGATCAGCAGGAGGCGCTTCGACCGGGTCGCGTCGGCCAAGGTCGGTCCGAGCGGCCGCCCGGATTCTTCGCCCACTCCGAGCGTTCCCGCGACCGCCTGGGTGACCAGTGCGGGGTCGGTGAGCGCGGCCAGCTCCACCAACCACACGCCGTCTGGGAACTCGTCGACAAGTTCGGCGGCGGCCTGCAAGGCCAGCCGCGTCTTCCCGCACCCGCCCGGTCCGGTCAGCGTCAGCAGGCGGGTCGTCGAGAACAGCCGCCGGACGTCGGCGAGTTCTCGCTCGCGTCCGATGAAGCTTGTCAGCTGGAGGGGCAGGTTATTCGGAATCGAGTCGAGCGACCGGGGTGGGGGGAAGGCGACGGCCAGCTCGGGGTGGACGAGTTGATAGAGCGCTTCCGGTTCCTGGAGGTCTTTCAGCCGGTACCGCCCCAGCAGCCGCAGGGTGGCCTGGTCGGGGAGGCGATCCAGGACCGCGTCTCTGGTGGTCTGCGAGACGAGGATCTGTCCGCCATAACCCGCCGCACAGATGCGGGCCGCTCGGTGCACGTCCATCCCGACGTAGCCCGTTCCCGTGCGGAGCGCGCCGCCGGTGTGCAGGCCGATCCGGACGCGCAGCGGAGTGGTGGCCGGCCACGGATGTGTGCCGACGGCGCGCTGGATCGCGAGGGCCGCCGCCGTGGCATCGATGGCCTCGGCGAACGCGATGAAAAACGCGTCCCCCTGCGTGTCCACTTCCTGGCCCTGGTGGGCCCGCACGCTGTCGCGCAGCAGCCGGTGATGGTCCGCCAGGAGGGCGGAGTAGGCCTGGTCGCCGAGCCGCCGGACCAGGTCGGTAGACCCCTCCAGGTCCGTGAACAGGAAGGTCACGGTGCTCATGGTCCGTCCCTTGAAGAGGAGTCATTCTCGCTGCGCGTGCTCAAGGCCTTCGGCGCCGCTCGCACAGAGGGTGGCTCCGTGTGGCAGCGAACGCAGTACGATATGAAAGACGGCCTGGCCCCGGGCGCGCACGCCTCGGTGACGATCACCGTGAGTCCCGACATGCTGGCGACGTTCGAAGAACTCGGACCGGTGCATCCCCTGTACGCGACGTGGTCGATGGTCCGCCATATGGAACTGGCCTGCCGGAAGATCATCCTGCCGTACCTCCTCCCCGACGAGGACGCGGTCGGGCACAGCGTCAGTGTGACCCACCTCGCCCCGACGGCGGCCGGTGAACGCGTGACGGCGACGGCGCGGCTGCTGCAGATCGAGGGCCGCCGGATCGTGTGCGCGGTCGACGCGTACAACGAGCACGAGAAGATCGGGGAAGGCACCCAGGTGCAGCTCGTCGTCAAGCGGGAGCGGCTGGCGCAGCGGATTCTCGACGTGCAGGCCCGGATGCGATGAGGGGATCGCTGGTCCCTCTGGTCACCCCGTTTGACCGCGGACGCCTCGACGACCGCCGGTTCAGCGGTCTCATTGAGTGGCAGATCGACAGCGGCAGCCACGGGATCGTTGTCGGCGGCACGACCGGCGAGCCGGGGGCGCTCTCGGAAGACGAGCGCGCACACCTCATCGATCTCGCCGTGAAGACCGCGCGCGGGCGGGTGCGCGTGGTCGCGGGGACCGGCAGCGCGAATCACGCCGAGACCCTGCGGCTGACGCATGCCGCCCGCCAACTTGGGGCGGACGCGGCGCTGGTGGTGGCCCCGTACTATACCCGGCCCACCCAGGAGGGGCTGTACCGGTATTTCCGGTCCATTGCCGAGGCGGTGGACATCCCGATCATTCTGTACAACATCCCCGGCCGCGCCGCTGTGAACCTGGAGCCGGAAACCATTGCGCGGCTGGCCTCCGACTGCCGGAACATCATCGGGGTGAAGGAGGCCAACAAGGACTTCGAGCACGTCAACCGCGTCCTGCACCTCTGCGGGCGGTCCTTTCTCGTCTACTCCGGGATTGAGATGCTCTGCTTCCCGATGCTGGCCATCGGCGGCGCCGGCCACGTCAGCGCCACCGGCAACGTGCTGCCGCGCGAGGTCGCGCGCCTCTATGACCTCTGTGCCGGCGGGAAATGGGATGCGGCACGGGACCTCCACTATGCCCTGCTGCCGATGAACGACGTGCTGTTCATCGAGACCAACCCGGTGCCGGTGAAGACCGCGCTGGGCCTGATGGGCAGGATTATCCCGGAGGTGCGGCTGCCGCTGGCGCCCCTGTCCGATGCGCACGCCGCCCGCCTTCGGGAGGTGATGCGGCAGTACGGCTTGCTCGAAGCTGTAGGCAGGACGCAGTAGGCCGCAACCCACGGGGAGAATCGACGACCATGCCGGCACGGACGGGCCAGCAATTCATCGACGGGCTGCGCGCCCAGCCGCGCGAGGTGTGGATCGGCGGCGAGCGGGTCAGCGACATCACCACGCATCCCGCGTTCCGCAACATCACGCGCAGTGTCGCTGCGCTGTACGACCTGCAGCATGAGCCGGGCCGCCTCGACGAGATGACGTACATCTCCCCGGCCAGCGGGGCCCGGGTAGGGATGTCGTTCCTGGTTCCGCAATCCGTCGGCGACCTCGCGCGGATCCGCCGGATGATGAAAGTCTGGGCCGACTACTCCGGCGGCATGATGGGCCGGTCGCCGGATTACCTCAACCGCGCCGTGACGGCGTTTGCGGCGGCGGCCGACTACTGCGGGGTAAACGATCCCCGCTTCCCGCAGCACATCCGCGACTACTACGAACACGTGCGCGAGCACGACCTCTGTCTCACCCACACATTGATCAACCCGCAGGCGAACCGGTCCGCCGGCCCGGCCGCGCAGGCCGATCCCTACCTCGCCGCCGGGATCGTGCGGGAAACCGCTGCCGGGGTGGTCCTGCGGGGAGCGCGGATGCTTGCCACGCTGCCGATCGCCGACGAGATCATGATTTTCCCGTCGACCTTGCTGAAAGGCAAGGAAGACGATCAACCCTACGCGTACGCGTGCGCGCTGCCGTGCGGGACGAGTGGGCTGAAGTTTCTCTGCCGGGAGACGTTTGACCAGAACGGGTCGACCTTTGACCATCCGCTGGGCTCGCGGTTTGAAGAGATGGACGCCGTCGTCGTGTTTGACGATGTCCTCGTGCCGTGGGAACGGATTTTCCTGCTCCGCGACGTCGAGCGCTGCAACAAGGCGTTCTCAGCGACCGGCGCGGTCGCGCAGATGGCGCATCAGGTCGTGACCAAGAACATCGCCAAGTCGGAGTTCCTCCTGGGTCTCGCCTCGCTGATCGTGGACACGATCGCCATCGAGCAGTTCCAGCACGTGCAGGGAAAGATCGCCGAGATCATCTACATCCTGGAAGCGATGAAGGCCTTTGCCCGGGCCAGCGAGGTCGATGCCGAGATCAACCACTGGGGTGTGATGACGCCGGCCTGGCCCCCGCTGGACGCCGCCCGCAACATGTTCACGTGGATGTATCCGAAGATGATCGAAACGGTGCAGCTGCTGGGGGCCAGCGGACTCATGGGCCGCCCGACGAAGGCCGATATCGACGGGCCGCTCCGGCCGCTGATCGAGAAGTACTACCAGGCGGCGCGCGCGGACGCCGTCGACCGCATCGGGCTGTTCCGGCTGGCGTGGGATGCCGCGCTGTCGTCCTTCGGCTCGCGCCAGGTCCTCTACGAACGGTTCTTTTTCGGCGATCCGGTCCGTATGCAGATGGCGACCTTCGCGTCGTATGACCGCACCGCGCTCATGGACCGCGTGCGTGCGTTTCTGAAGCGCGAAGACCAGGTGGCCACGCGCTCCAAGACGCCGGCGCCGTAGACCGCCTCGATGGACATCAACATCCTCCGGCTGGGTCACGTCGAGTACCGGGTTACCGATCTCGGACGCGCCCGGGATTTCTACGTGGACGTCCTGGGCTTCGTGGAAACCGAACGGGAGGCGGATCGCCTGTACCTGCGGGGCCTGGAAGAACGGGAACACCATGGGTTTGTCCTGCGGAAGGCGCCGGTGCCGGGCGTGTCCCACTTCGCGTTCCGGGTCGCGTCGCCCGACGACCTCGATCGCCTCGCGCAGCATGCCGACGCCGCGGGACGTCCGGTCCGCTGGATAGAACCCGGCGCCGAGCGCGGGCAGGGGAGGGCGGTGCGGGTTCAGGATCCCAGCGGCCTGCCGGTCGAGTTCTACTGCGAGATGGAGCCGGTCGAGCGTCATCTCCAGCGCTTCGATCTCTACCGCGGACCCCACATCATGCGCATCGACCACGTGAACTGCCAGGTTCCTGATGTGCAGGCCGCCAACGACTGGTACGTCGACGAGTGGGGGTTCTGGTGCTCCGAATATACCGACACCGAAGACCAGCCGCCGCGCCTGTGGGCGGTGTGGCTGCACCGGAAACAGAACGTGCACGACATCGCGCTGATGACCGGCATCGGCCCGCGGGTGCACCACGCCGGGTTCTGGGTCCCCGACGCGCCGGCGGTGCTGCGGGCCTGCGACATTCTCGCCGCCAGTGGTCATCAGGAGGCCATCGAACGCGGCCCCGGCCGGCACGGGCTCTCCAACGCGCTGTTCGTGTATGTCCGCGACCCTGACCACAACCGGATCGAACTCTACGCCGGCGATTACCTGATCGCCGATCCTGACTGGAAGCCGATCCGCTGGACCATCAACGACCCGCGGCGCGCCACCTTCTGGGGCCACACCCCGCCGAAGTCGTGGTTTGATGACGCCTCGTTGGTGGAGTCGATCGCGGATGGGAGCCTCGTTGAGCCAAAGGCCCCGCTGCTGCGCGATCGACCGAGTTTTGTGACGTGAGGGCGGATGGTCGATCCACTATCCACTATCCACCATCGGTGAGTCGCATGGAATGGTGGCAACAGGTTTGGAACACTCCGCTGTACTTCGAGCTCTATGAGAAACAGGATACGGAGCTCGCGACGATCCAGGTCCCCCAGGTGGTCAGGTTGCTCGGCCTCACACCGCCGGCCCGCATCCTCGACGTGGGCTGCGGCTACGGCCGCCACAGCATCGAGCTCGCGCGCATGGGGTTCCGCGTGACTGGCCTCGATCTCTCAGATGTGCAGCTGGCGCACGCCCGCGAGAAAGCCGAGGCCGCCGGCGTCGAGGTCGAGTGGCGGCAGGGCGACTCGCGCGCGATGACGTTCGACGCGGAGTTCGATGCGGCGATCAACATGTTTCTATCGTTTGGGTACTTCGAGTCCGACGACGAGCACCTCGCGATGCTCCGCGGCGTCTCCCGCGCGCTGCGCCCGGGCGGGACGTTCCTGCTGGACTTCTGGAACCGGGAACGGGAAATCCGCGGCTTCGAACGCTGGCTGGTCGAGCGGACCGGCGAGGTCTTCGAAGTGGAAGAGTGGGACTTCGACCACCTCAACGGGCGGCTGAACTGGACGAACTACGTCTTCTTCGCCGACGGCCGCCGCGAGTCGTGGGGCCACTCGATCCGGGCCTACACCATCGTCGAGGTGAAAGCCTTGCTCGAGACGGCCGGGCTGGCGCTCCGGGCCGTCTTCGGTGACCTCGAAGGTCGGGCCTACACGATTGACGCCCCGGCCGCGGTGTTCGTCGCCACCACAAGGTAGTTCGCCGGAAGACCAGTCAGCCCATGGAGAACTAACCGACCTCCGACCGGGCCGCCTGATCGTATGGCCGCAGCGCCGCGTAGATTGCCCGGCACACCGGGGTCGGCACCCCATGCAGCCGTCCCAGGCGCACGACGGTGCCTGGCAGCGCGTCGAGTTCCATGCGCCGGTCGTGGGTTAGATCATGATAGAGGGAGGAGTACGACCCGGGCTCGAGGGCGTCGGCAAACCTCCGCACGCGCTCCCGCTGTCCATCTGGAATCGGCACCCCGCAGGCCCGTCCGACGGCGGCGACTTCGTCGGCCACATCGAGGTACATCGCAAACGTCTCCGCGTCGCTGCGGATCCGGCCGATCGGCAGCCGGGTCAGCGCGGTCATGCCGCCCTGCGCGGTGATGAAGATGTATTTCTCCCAGACTTCGACCATGATGTGCGCGCTGAGCTCGACGGTGATGCCCGTTTCCTTGAAGGCCGTGTAGATCGCTTCCACCCGGACCGTGCGCGCCCCGGCGAGTTCGCCGAAGACGATCCGCCGGGGCCCGCCGGTGTGTCGGATGACACCGGGGGCGGCAACGGTGGAAAAGATGTAGGCCGTTCCGGCAAGCACGTGTGGAGTTCCGACGGCGTCGATGAGTTTGTCGATGTTGTCGACGCCGTTCTGCAGCGTGAGCACCGCGGTGTCCGGCCCCAGCAGCGGCGGCAGCAGGGCCGTGGCGGCGTCCGTGTCGTAGGCCTTGACGGCAAACAGGACGAGATCCGCGGGGCCGAGGGAACCGGTTGTCTCTGTCGCGCGCACGGGGAGTTCGAACGGTTCCTCGATGACCGATTCGACCCGCAGACCGCGGGCGCGCATCGCCGCCAGGTGCTCGGCCCGCGCGACGAACGTGACGTCCTGGCCCGCGCGGTGCAGCAGCGCGCCGAAATAGCCGCCGACCCCGCCGACGCCGATCACCGCGATGCGCATCGTCTTTTCATTGTAGTCTACTGACCGAAGTCCGTAGGCGGACCGTGCGGGTGCCATGCCCGGTCCATCCCTCCGACCGCGTCCTTGCCGCCCTTCCGAGCGCTCCGTATAATACGAGTGTTCGCCATAGGATTCGTGTGGGGACGTAGCTCAGCTGGGAGAGCGCCTCGTTCGCAACGAGGAGGTCGGCGGTTCGAATCCGCTCGTCTCCACCATTCGACTCGGCGGCCCCTTGGCCGC
>DATDQT010000145.1:0-2796 GCA_035292085.1 bacterium | reverse complement strand
ACTTCCCCGACCTCGCGACAAAGAATCCGGTCTTCATGCGGGCAATAGAACCGGGACATGAAGTGACCCGGCTGCCCGCAATGATCGCAGATGAACCGCCAGTGGAAGGCGCATCGGGGAGCCTCTGCCCCCTGATCGAACTCAGCCTCGCGAGGCGCGTAGGCCGGATCTGTGGCATGGATAAGATCACAATAGTAGCAGTGCATGCGGCCACTTCCTGCCGAACACCATCGCCAATTTGTGTGACAGAACACAACTCGCCCCGGGGCGAGTTGGAGAAAACGGACCAGTTTGACTCAGATGGGCTATTGACAGGAGGTGATGGCTCACCCTTCGCTGGGCCCGATGAGTTCTTCCTGCCCCGCGGCCAGCCCGTGCAGCGCTGGGATCGGCGTCGGCCACGGCACGTCGGGCACCGGTGGGGGGCCGCTGGACGTCACCGGCGGCGCCAGACCGATGAGGTCATCGGGACTGACCGGCACGCGATTCAGCTCGCGGCCGGTGGCGTCGCGCAGGGCCGCGACGATGGCGGCCGTCGACACAATGGTCGACGGTTCGCCCACGCCTTTGGCGCCGAACGGGGACCCGGGTTCCGGCTCCTCGACCAGCTCAGAGATGACCGGCGGCATATCGAGGATCGTAGGGATGAGATAATCCGTGAAGTTCGGGTTCAGGACCTTGCCGTCTCTCAGTTGAATTTCCTCCATCAACGCCAGCCCCATTCCCTGCGCCGTGCCGCCTTCGATCTGGCCGTAGACGCCCTGCGGGTTGAGCGCCTTGCCCACGTCCTGCGCGGCCGCGATCTGCACGACGCGGACGAGTCCCAGGTCCGTGTCGACCTCGACGACCGCGCGCTCGGCCGCAAACGCGAACATGACGTGGGGATCGCCCTGGCCCAGTGCATCCAGCGCCTTCGTGCGCCGGTGGTGGTAGGTGCGGGTCTGCTCGATCGGAGACGCGAGAAAATCCTTCATCCATCCAACCGGTTTGTCTCCGATCGAGATGATCCCATTGGCATCGAGGGCGAATTCCCCCGACGGCAGCGGGCCAAACGAGCCCAACTTCCACTGCTCGGCCGCGCGCCGGAAGATTTCGTCGCGCACAGCGCGGCAGGCCAGCTGCATGGCCCCGCCCGACATGACCGTCTGGCGCGAGGCGGACGTTGATCCGGCCGACCCGACGAGCGTGTCGGTGGGATGCAGCACGACGTCCACGTGGCCGAGTTCGGTCCGGGCGATCTGTGCGAGGACCGTGTGGATGCCCTGCCCGACTTCCGCCGCCGCGCAGTGGATCTCCACCACCGGGCCCTTGGCGCCCATGAACAGCCTGACGCGGGCCTCCGAGGCGTCATCGAAGCCTTCGCTGTAGGCGATGTTCTTGTAGCCGACGGCGAAACCCACGCCGCGCTTCAGGCTTTCCCCGCGGCTGACGTTGTTGGCGCCCCCCGGTAATTCCAGCGGGTCGCGGCGGCCGACCGGCGCGGGGGGCAGCGGGATCGCGACGCAGCGGGTGATGACTTCCTTCACCGGAGCGCTGCCGCGGATCACCTGCCCCGTGGGAAGAATCGAGCCGGTCGACAGCGCGTTGCCCAGCCGCAGGGCGACCGGATCCATCCCCAGCGCCTTCGCCAGTCTGTCCATCTGCGCTTCGTAGGCGAAGCAGACCTGCACGGCCCCAAAGCCGCGCATGGCGCCGCAGGGCGGATTGTGCGTGTACATCATCGTCGCGTCGATCCGCGCGTTCGGCACTTCGTACGGCCCGGCGGCAAATGTCGTCGCGTTGCCGATCACGGCCGGCGAGGACGACCCGTACGCGCCGCCGTCGGCGAGGATGCGGGCGGTGACGGCTACCAGCGTGCCATCGGCGGCCGCCCCCGTGCGCATCCAGATGCGAAACGGGTGGCGGTGGACGTGGCCGAAGAACGACTCCTCGCGTCCATACGACATCTTGACCGGCCGGCCCGTGCGCAGCGCCAGCATGCACGAGTGGATGTGCATGCTGACATCTTCCCGGGCCCCGAACGCGCCGCCGACTCCCGCCAGGTGGAGCCGCACTTTGTCTTTCGGCAGGCGGAGGCAGGGCGCAATCTGCTGCTGGTCCACGTGCAGCCACTGCGTCGCGACGTAGAGATCGACACCGCCGTCGTCAGCGGGGATGGCCATGCCGGCCTCTGGGCCGAGCATCGCCTGGTCCTGCATCCCCGTTTCGTAGTAGCCCTCGACCCAGACGTCGGCGGGGGCGTCGGGATTGCCGTGGACGATGTGGACGTGCCGGAGGATGTTGCCGAAGTCGTGCACCTTGGGCGCGTCCGGCCGCAGCGCGGCTTCCATGTCCGTAACCGCCGGCAATACCTCGTAGTCCACACCGATCAGCCGGGCCGCGCGCTTGGCCGTGTCGAGGTCGATGGCCGCGAGAATCGCCACGGGCTCGCCTTGATACCGCACCCGGTCACCCGCCAGCACCGGTTGGTCGGCGAACTCCAACCCGTACGTCTTCTTCCCCGGCACGTCGGCCGCCAGCAGAACGGCGTGAATGCCCGGGGCGGTCAGGGCCTTGGAGATGTCGATGCGGCGGATGCGGGCATGGGGATGGGGGCTGCGCAGGGTGTATCCCCACAGCATGTTCTCGGCCCACAGGTCGCTGCCGTAGAGAAACTGTCCTTTCACCTTCGGCACGCCGTCGATACGCCGGGCGTTCTCGGTGATGACGCCTTTGACCCGTTCGGCGACTTTGACGCTCACGCTGATCTCCGGGGCTCGGGGCTCGTGGCTCGCGGCTCGCCGGCGATCCGGCGTC
>DATDQT010000144.1:0-13686 GCA_035292085.1 bacterium | reverse complement strand
ACCGCCGGTGAGTGGGACCTCAGCCTCGCCTCGCGCGCCGTGAGGGAGCGCACCGCCGCGCTACTGGCGGCCCTCCCAGGTCTGCCCGCGATCATCAGAGGTACTGAAACGGAGGCCGGCCGCTGGGGACCGGCTCGTCTGACCGAGTACGATGGGATGCTGGCGACGGACGTCAGAATGCCCCCGACGCTGTCGGCGACGCAGTTGGAGACCTACGGGACCTGCCCGTTCAGGTTCTTCGGCGAACGCGTCCTCTCGGTCCGCCAGATCGACGAGCCGGAGTCCGTTGAGACGCTCACGCCGCTGGATCGCGGCTACATCATTCACCAGATCCTGGACCGGTTCATGAGTGGTCTGGTCGAGGACAATCTTGTCCCACTGGATCCCGCGCACCGCGACGCGTACCAGGAGCGTCTCCGCGTCATCACCGCCCGCGTGTTCTGGGAGTTCGAACAGAGCGGCGCCGTCGGGTACCCGTTCATGTGGACGGTCGAGCAGCACCGGATCCGGACCGACGTAGAAGCGTTCCTCACCCATGAACTGGCCGACCGCGAAGGCTACGTGCCGCGGTTCTTTGAGGCCCGTTTTGGGCCGACGGCGGCCTGGAGTACGCCGCCGCCCGGGTCGACGGCGGAGCCGCTGGAACTGGAGATCGGAGAGCACCCACTGAAGTTCACCGGGTACGTCGACCGGATCGACGTCCATCCCGACGGCCACGCCCGGGTGATTGACTACAAGACGGGGCACATCTACGGCGAGAAGGAGAACGAGTTTCGCGGCGGACAGGGGCTGCAGCTGCCGCTGTACATCCTGGCGACCGACAAGATGCTCGCCGGCAACCGCATCGATGGGTCCACGGCGGAGGCGATGTACTACTACATCACCGCCAAGGGCGGATTCCGGAAGATCAAGTTCTCCCGCTCTGCGCTGTTCGATCGAATGGGGGATTTCAGCACGATCCTGACAACGATGGTCGGTGGAATCGCGTCCGGCGTGTTTCCTCAGAATCCCGGCCAGGGCAACAAGAACTGCGCCTACTGCCCGTTCATCCCGGTGTGCGGGCATGCACGCGGACGGCTGGCCGAGCGGAAGCGCGGCGATCCCGAGATCGAGGACCTGCGGGCGATGTGGGAGATCAAATGACGGCCGGAAGCCGAAACGGGCAATTGCCGGATGAGGCGGCAAGGGAGCGCGTCCGGACGGAGCTCGACGTCAACTTCCTGGTCGAAGCGGGAGCGGGGACCGGGAA
Source organism: bacterium (assembly GCA_035292085.1). Classification (GTDB taxonomy): domain Bacteria; phylum Sysuimicrobiota; class Sysuimicrobiia; order Sysuimicrobiales; family Kaftiobacteriaceae; genus DASXUC01. Next base: position 12,437 of record DATDQT010000144.1, on the reverse strand, counting down.
GACACGGCTGCTGGTGGATCGCGTCCAGCACCTGATTACGTCTGGGACGGCGCGGCTGCGGAACATCGTCGCCATCACCTTCACGGAGAAGGCGGCGGCGGAGTTGCGGGTGCAGATCCGGCAGCGGATCGAGGGCGAACTGCGGAGCGGGACGGACGCCGCCCGCGACCGGCTGCGCGCCGCCCTCGCCGACCTTGAAATCGCCCCCATTTCCACGATCCACGCGTTCGCCGCGGACCTGCTGCACGAGCGGCCGGTGGAAGCCGGCGTCGATCCGTCGTTCACCGTCATCGACGAGCTGCAGGCCTCACTGTTCCGCACCGAAGCGTGGGACCGCTGGCTGGAGCGGCAGAAGGATGAGGCGCGCGAGCCGCTGCGCGATGCGATCGAATACGGTGTCCGGCTGGATCAGCTCCGAACGGTCGGGGACGCCCTCCTACGATACCGCGACATTTTCATGCAGACCGCGCTCCCGCTGGGCCGGAGCCGAGGCGTGCTTCCCGGTTCGGGAATGATGGTCGAACTGGACCGCGGGCCCAGACCGCAGGATCCCGTGGATTGGCTGCGGTCGAAGGCGGAGCCGTTCATCCGGCAGTGCATCGGCCGGATCGCCCCGGACTGCACGAACCGCGCGGACAAGGCGGTGCGTGACCTCGAGGCCCTGGGGCGGACCCTCGACCTCTTCGCCCGCCTGGCCCCGGAGGAAGTCCGGCGCAGCATCCTCGCCGAGGCGCTGAAGCTGAAAATCGACGGCATCGGGTCGAACTGGCGGCCCGGTGTGCTGACCAAGATCAAAGACGGCCTGCTGGAACTGCGGGACGACGTCGAGGGGATGCAGGCGGCCTTCGGCCATTGGGTCGCCATCGGCGCGATCAACTGGCTGGGCGGTTACGTCGAGGAGTACCAGCGGCTGAAGGCCCGGGAAGGCGTGCTCGATTTCGACGATCTCCTGCTCACCGCGCGCAACCTGCTGCGCGACAACCGCGAGGTGCGGGCCGATTTCCAGCAGCGGTTCGAGGCCATCCTGGTCGACGAGTTTCAGGACACCGACCCGCTGCAGGCCGAGATCATCTTCTACCTGGCCGAGGCCGACTCGCTCGCCGATCGCTGGACGGACGTGCGGTTGACGCCGGGCAAGTTGTTCATCGTCGGCGATCCCAAGCAGTCGATCTACGCGTTCCGGCGCGCGGACATCGAGACGTACGAACTCGCGAAGCAGGTGCTCAGCCGGTCCGGCGAGGTGCAGTACATCACCGCCAACTTCCGGTCGGTGGCGGAGATCCTCGAGGCGGTCAACAAAACGTTCACGGGCCAGATGACACCCCCGCCGGACGGGTTGTATCAGCCGGGCTACATCCCTCTCGAGCCGTCCATGCGGACGAAGGCGGCGGAGACGCAGCCGCTGATCCTCCTGTATCCCGACCCGAGCATTAAGGAACAGAAGGGCGTGGCCGCGGCGCGGACGAGGGAAGCGGAGACGCTTGCCGCGTATCTCCGCCGGCGGGTTGACGAGGGCGTGTGGCAGTTCGGCAACGTCGCGCTGCTGTTCCGCGGGATGACCGACGTGCCGATCTACGAGGACGCCCTCAAGCGCTACGAGATTCCCTACCGCGTGACTAGCAGCCGGACGTTCTACAAGCGCGAGGAGGTTGGATGGCTGCTCAATGTACTGCACGCGATCGAGCATCCGACCGATCCGGTCGCGGTGTGGGGCGCGCTGCGGTCGCCGCTGTTTGGCTGCTCGGACCGGGAAGTGTGCGAGTTCATTGCGAACGGCGGTTCCTTCGACTACCGGGGGGCAGAGGCTCCCGGGAGCATCCGCGCCGCCTTCGACGTCCTCACCGTGCTCCACGCCAACCGCAACCTGTGGAGCGTGCCGCGGATGGTCGAAGAGGTGCTGGTCCGCACCAGCGCGCTGCCCATCTTTCTGCTCACCCCGCAGGGCGAACAGCGCGTCGCCAACCTCACCAAGGTCGTCACGCTGGCCCGCGCCCTGGAAGCCAGCGGGATCCTGACGTTCCGCGCGTTCGTGCACTGGCTGCGCGACATGGAGGAGCAGGCAGTGGACGAGGCGGAGTCGCCCACCGTGGAAGAAGGCGACAACGTCGTACGGATCATGTCGATCCACGCGGCCAAGGGACTGGAATTTCCGGTCGTGTTCATCCCCGATCTCGGGCGCAAGCCCGGCGGCCAGGTCGACAACCTGCTGCTGCAGCGGGTGAAGGGCGAATCGGCGGCCTACGTCGGCAAGGTCGCCGGCGCGTGGCCGATCCAGACCGCCAACTACAAGCGGCTGAAACTCGAGAACGACGCGCGCGACGCCGCCGAGCAGCTGCGCGTGCTGTACGTGGCGATGACGCGGGCGAAGAACGCGCTGGTTCTGCCGGTGTGGCCCGACCGGCCGGCGCACTCGATGATCGGGGACCTGGCGCACATCCTACCGCTGCAGCCGAAGTTCGGCGAGATCCACAAGGGCTGGCTGATGGTCGACGGAGCAGACGTGCCCAAGATCGCCGAGGAGCCGGCTCCCGTGCGGCTGCGCCTCAGCGCGGCGACCACCCCTGACGGAACCCGACTCGCCGATGAGCGCGCGGGGTGGCTTGCGGCCCGCGAGGCAGCGCTGAGTTCGAGCGGCACGGCGGACCGGGTCGTCCTTCCATCCAGGTTGATCGATCCGGATAAGCTTGCGGTGCTCAAAGGGCCTGGGGCGCGGCTGGAGGTGTCGCGGGGCGGACGCGCACTGGGCACGCTGGTCCACGACGTGCTGGCGGTCATTCCGCTGGACCGTCCCGATCTGGCCGACGACTACGCACAGTACTTCGCGCGGGCCCATGGGATCGGCGGACGCATCCCGGAGCGGGCCGCGGCGATGGTGCGTGCGGCGTTAGAGACGCCCCTTGTGAAAATGGCGCTGGCCGGGCAGTCCTGGCGTGAGGTGCCGTTTGCTGCCAGAGAGGCCGACGGTGCGGTCATGGAAGGCACGATGGACCTGCTGGTGCAGACGGCCGACGGCAAGGTGATCGTCGCGGACTGGAAGACGGACACGACCGCCCCCGAGAAGCAAGAGGCGGTCATGTCGCTGTATGCGCCGCAGCTCGATGCCTACGACGCGGTGCTCAAACGGCTCGGATTCGAGTCGGAGCAGCGGTTAATCTTGCTGGGAACGTAGCTTCTTGACCTTCGCCTCGCCAGAGCGCTTGCGGTCCTCGTCGAGGAAGGCCATCGGGACACCGCTCTGCGTGTAGGCTTGGGTCTTCCGCGCGATGGCCTCCATGGCAGCCGACATCCGGCCTGGTGCCATCGACAGGGTCGCGGCCGATCCGATTCCGACCTGCCCGGCCTGATCGAAAGCGTCGAAGTCGGCGCCCAGGTAGACGACCTGCCAGCCGCGCTTCTGCAGGCGCTCGATGGCGGCTCTGGCAATATCCTTCGTGACCTCCGAACTCGCGTTTTCTTCGCCGTCGGTCATGATCACGACCACGGTTTTCTCCGACCCCTTGGCCTCGGCGACCGCGGCGAGCCGGACCACGGCATCCAGGAGCGGCGTGTCGCCGCGCGGAGTCACTTCGTCTGTACGCAGCGGGGCCCAGGCCGTCAGCGGGACGGAATCCCGGAGGATGTCAAAGGTGGTGCCGGTCTGCCAGCGGTCGAAGCAGGCCAAGGTCACGCGGTCCTGGTCAGCGAGCAGGTCGCGGCCGGCCGCCTTCACCACTTCGTCTACGTAGACATTGATGGCGTTGACGGCCTCTTCCCACCGCCGCTGCATGGAGCCCGTGCGATCCAGCAACATGAAGATATCCACTCTGGGTGTCCTCCTCATCGCGGGTAGGAATTGACTACGCGATAGCGAAATTGTACCATGCTACAGCGAATCTGTCAACGCTATAGCGAAAGGACACAAACGAAGGGGTCAGACCCCTTCACAATTGGAGGGCCCACCTTTGACCGATGAGAGTCATCTGAACTACGGGTTGGCGGTCAGGACTCTGCGCGATGACCGGAGGATGACCCTGGACGCCTTGGCCGATGCCGCCGGGGTTTCGGCGTCTTATTTGTCGGAAATCGAACGCGGGCTCAAGCGCCCCTCGTCCGACGTCGTGGCCAAGGTGGCCAAGGCATTCGGGATGTCCCCCAGCGGACTTCTCGAGTACGTTGAGACTATTTCAGGGCATGGGGTCGTGGCCTACATGATGGCGCCGAAAGACCAGCCGCCGCGACCGATGCCGGCCGAGCCGCCCGTGGCTGCTCCGTCAGCAGAGACCAGCCCTCATCTGCGCCTCCTGATCTCGCATGCCCGGCAGCTCGATGAGGGCGATCTGAAGACGCTGGTGGACCTTGCGCGGCGGCTGCTGAGGAAGGAGAAGTCGTAGCGTGAGGCCGGGGCCGCGATTTAGGAGCGCGCTCGCCTTCGCTGCACGCCTGCATGAGAAGCAGCACCGCAAAGGCACCGGCACGACATACGTCGGCCACCTGATCGGCGTGGCGGCGCTTGTGATCGAAGACGGCGGGAGCGAGGATGAAGCGATCGCGGCGCTGCTGCATGACGCGATCGAAGACCAGGGCGGGGAACGGGTGCGGCGCGAGATCCGGCGGCGGTTCGGGCCTCGGGTGGCGCGGATCGTCGAGGCCTGCACGGACACCGATCAGATTCCGAAGCCGCCCTGGCGGCCGCGCAAAGAAGAATACCTGCACCATCTGCAGTCGGCGCCGAAGTCGGTACTGCGGGTGTCGCTGGCCGACAAGCTGCACAACGCGCGGGCGATTCTGGCGGATTACCGGCGTCTCGGGGACCGGTTGTGGCGTCGGTTCAAGGGGAAGAGAGCGGGGACGCTGTGGTACTACCGGGAGCTGGCGCGGTTGTTCGCGCGCCGGAAGCCGGGGCCGATGGCGGAGGAGTTGGCGCGGACGGTGCGCGAGTTGGAACGGCTCGCTCGCCGCGGGTAAGTCATATAGACCCCCTCAGTTCCTCGAGTATCGCTGCCATCACGGCGTCCGTCTGCATGAGTACCTCGTTACTCCAGAACCGCAGAACCCGGTAGCCCGTCGCTCTGAGCGCCGCCGTGCGGGTGTCATCTGGAGGGATCGGATCGGCACGTTGGCCACCATCCACTTCGATGATCAAACGATCCTCGATGCTGCAGAAGTCCACGACATAGTTGCCGACAGGATGTTGGCGCCGGAACTTGCCGGCCAGTTGTCTCGCGCGGAGTTTCCACCATAGGACGCGCTCGGCGTGGGTCTGTTGGCGCCGCAGTTCCCGGGCGCGTTCTCTTCGGGCCACGTGACGAGAGGACACAAGTCTGAGATTTTCACAGGCTGGCGATTTCCGCAAGTGCCCCCAGCCTCCTCAGCAGGCGTTCCCTTCGGTGAAGCAGCCGCTCGCGAGGTCGGGGATCGCCACCGTTGAGGTTGGCGAGCGCGTCGTCGGTCACGGCCAGGGCCCGGGTGGGGTTGCGGAATTGCCACTCCCAGATCATCGCCAGGCGTTCGAGGACCAGCCAGCGGGGCAGGACCGGCATGGTCAGTTCGCCTTCCCACAGGTCGAGGAGGTCTCGGACCAGGCCCCGGCGGCGGTAGATGCGGCCGAGCGCGGTCACCGTGCGTGCGCGCGCAGCGGTTTCGTGTTCATCGCCGAGGGCCGTCTGATAGCATCGCACGGCGGCGTCGATCTGCTGGCGGACTTCCAGCAGGCGCGCGAGCCCCGACCAATCGACCACGACGCGGATGCGGTCCGGCCGCGACAGCATGTCGCCGGCCAGTCCATGGAGGGCCAGCAGCGACAGCAGGTCCGACGCATTGTGGGCGAAGACCGGTTCGAGCGCATCGAGGTCGCCGGTGTGCAGGTACTGCACGTAGAGCGACGGGATCTGCCATCCCGGGACGTCGATGAACCGTTCCACGCCGAGTACCAACTGCTCGAGCAGGCCCATGCTGTATCCGCCGAGCCGGCGGTACCACAGCCGGCGGGCGAGCGTCATCACGTCCAGGTGCGCGTCGAGATCGAACGCGGGGCGCAGGCGGGAGAGCAGGAATCGCGTCTGCAGCAGCGGCAGGTCAAACCGGGTCCCGTTGAAGGTAACGAGCGCGTCGTACCTGCGGAGGTCCTCCGAAATCGTTTCCAGCATGTCCGCCTCATGGGCGAGGTGGCTCATGAAGTACTGCGTGAGGACGAACTCCCCGTCGTCGACGGTCGCCACGCCGATCAGAAAGACGTAGGTGCCGGTGCCGCCGGCCAGGCCGGTGGTTTCGGTGTCGAGCCACGCGATGCGGGCCCCGCCGGGGCCGAGCGTGCGGCCGCGTTCGGCGGCGTCGCCGAGGGGCATGAGGCCGTGGACGTGGTCAAGCGGCCAGGTGCGGCGGCGGATTTGGAAGCGAGGCTCAGGACGAACCGATGGCTTCGACAGGGAGAGTGTCATGTCTGATGGCGCTCCGAAGGAGGGTGAGACAGTCGCTTTTGCCGGTGTTGCCGACTTCGAGGATGGGGCCGACGCAGGACGGGCAGCCCCAGTCGCAGCCGCAGGTGCGGACGAGTTCCTCGGCCGCGGTCATCAACTCAGCGTGGATGCGGAACATGCGCTCGGCCAGGCCGGTGCCGCCGGGGGCACGTTCGTAGAGGTAGATCGTCGGCGCGCCGGTGTGGGGGGAGCGGATCTCGTAGACGCGGCCCAGGTCGTTGGGGTCGCACATGAGGAACAGCGGTGCGATATTGAGGAGGGCGTGGGAGAGGGCGGCGAGGGCGCCCTGGAGCCGTTCGTGAGGGGATGGCCACGTCGCGACGCTCCTCGCAATGACATCGGCGAGGATCCACCAGGCGGCGGTGGTGTGGATCGTCGTCTCCGGGAGGTTGATCTTGCCCCACCCGATGTTCTCCTGGGTGTAGAGTTTCAGTTTCTTGAAGATCGTCGGACGGTACGAGACGACGACCCCACCGTGGGCGCGCGGGAGGGGGCCCGCGGGCAATAGGCCCGCGGCGGACTGGTCCTCGTTCAGCACGGTCAAGCCGACGGCGATCTCGGCGGTCGTGTAGTAGTCGACGTCGACCCGTTTCACGTAGGCTTTGCGTTCCTCCCACTCCAGCCGCTCCACGTGGTACTGCTGCGCGAGGTGCAAGTAGATCGCATCCTCGTGCACGCGCCCGGGCGCCGACGCCAGGTCCACTTCGCCGATCACCTCGGGCTTGGGCTCGGTCACGTCGATGATGATCACGTTCTCGGTCGACGCCGAGCGCAGGCTCACGTCTTCGGCGGGGAACTGCTCGGCGACGTAGTGCCAGCGCGTCCCGTCGTCATGGACGACCCGCTGGCTTTCCAGATGCCGCATGAGGTCGACCGGGATCGCCTCGCCGAAGGCTTCGTCGTGTTCGAGGGGCAGTTCGAACGCGGCGCATTTGAGGTGGCTGGCGAGGATCAGCAGGTTGTCGGCATTGCTCAGCGCCTGCTCGGGCGAATGCCCGAAGAAGTACTCCGGGTGCTGCATCAGGTACTGGTCGACCGGACTGCTGGTGGCGACCAGGAAAGCCGCCGACAACTCTTCCGTGCGCCCCGCGCGGCCCATCTGCTGCCAGGTCGAGGCGATCGTGCCCGGATAGCCGGCGAGGATGGCCGCGCTGAGCTGGCCGATGTCGATGCCCAGCTCCAGCGCGTTGGTCGCCGCCACCGCGTTGACCGATCCATCGCGCAGGCCGCGTTCGATGGCCCGCCGTTCCGAGGGGAGATAGCCGGCCCGGTAGCCTCGGATCGCCTCGGCATCGACGCCGTGCTGGTGCGCCAGGTCCTTCAGGTACGTCGTCAGCAACTCGGCGGCCAGCCGGCTGCGGGCAAACGTGATCGTCGGGATCCGGTTGCGGATAAACTCCGAGGCCAGTTCGCGGACTTCCAGGAGCGTGTCGCGGCGGATGCCCAGTTCGCGGTTGACGATCGGCGGGTTGATGAACGCGATGACTTTCGCCCCGGCCGGCGCACCGCTGCGGTCGATCGGCGTAACGGATCGTCCGGTGAGGCGCTCGGCATGGTCCTTCGGATTGCCGATCGTCGCGCTGGTGCAGATGAACTGCGGATCACTTCCGTAGAAACGGCAGATCCGCTGCAGCCGGCGGATGACGTTGGCGACGTGACTGCCGAAGACGCCCCGGTACTGGTGGAGTTCGTCGATGACGACGTAGCGGAGGTTCTCGAACAGCCGCAGCCACTTCGTGTGGTGTGGAAGGATCGCCGTGTGGAGCATGTCGGGATTGGTCACGACGATGTGCCCGGCCGTGCGGATGGCGCGCCGGGCCGACTGCGGCGTGTCGCCGTCGTACGTGAACGTCTTGATGTCGGCCGCCAGCGCGGTCACCAACTGCTGGAGCTCGTCGACCTGATCGGCCGACAGCGCTTTTGTCGGGAACAAGTAGAGGGCCCGGGCCTCGGGCTCTTTGAGGATGCGGTCGAGGACCGGCAGGTTGTAGCAGAGGGTCTTGCCGCTCGCGGTCGGCGTGACGACGACGATGTGGCCCCCGGAGGCGACGGCGGTGTACGCCTCGGCCTGGTGGGTGTACAGCGAGCCAATGCCCCGGCGCCGCAGGGACTCGGCCAGGCGGGAGTGCACGGCGTCGGGGAAAGGCGCAAAGTGCGCCACTCTGGCCGGCACCTCCCGCCAAGCCGCAATGCGGGAACTACGAGAAGGATTGCGCCGAAGTTGCTCCAGGACCTGCGCCAGGGTCATTCAGCGGCCTCCCGAGAGAGTGAGACTATCGAACTCGTGTTCGCTGGTCAGGGCACATGTCCTCCTCAGTTGTACCCGACTGGCGAAGCGCGGTGAGGTCAGGAGGTTTGTTAGTGCCGGAGGGCGGCGTCCCCGGCGGGGGCCGCGGACCCCCGGGCGGACGCCGCGGTGTGGGCCGGCTGGCGCTGGACCAGCCACAATCCGAAGAGGACCAGGACTCCGCCCACGACGGTCAGGCGTGCGAGGTGTTCTCCCAGCAGCAAGACAGACGACACCACCCCGAAGACCGGGACCAGGAACGCGAATGCGGTGGCGCGCGCGGCTCCGATGCGCCGGACGCCCTCGTAGAAGAAGACGAATGCCAGCACGGTGCCAAACACCGCCAGGTAGAGCAGTCCGCTCCACGCCGCCAGCGGCGCCGATGCCAGGTTGACCCACCCGCGCTCGAGGATCGCCGGCGGCATGAGCAGCACCGTGCCGGTCACCGTGCCGTACAGCGTCGCGTTCACGGGATGGAACCGCGCCGTGGCCGTCTTCCCGATCACTGAATAGATCGCCCAGCATAACGCCCCTGCCAGGAACAGCAGATCGCCGAGTAGGCGAGACGACGACTGGGCCTCCCCGGGAGTCAGCACGAAGAGCAGGCCGGCGACCGCGGTCAGCAGTCCGGCGATGGCCCACCCCCCGATGCGTTCTTTCAGTGTGATGGCCGCCAGCACCGCGGTGAGGATCGGCGCCATGCCCGGGACGATGATCGCCCCGTCGGAGGCCGGCGCCAGGAGCAGCCCGTACAGGAAGAGCATGTTGTACCCGGCGACGGCGGTCAGGCCCATGCCCAGGAACAGGGGGAGATCGGACAGGCGTGGGGGGCGGCCTGACGGCTGTTTCGTCCGGGCCCACACCCACAGCAGGATCGAGGCGAGGCCGAAGCGTCCAGCCGCCAGCGTGATCGGGGGAATGGCGTCGACGCCGACCTTGCCGGCCACCCAGGTGCCGCCGAAGAACAGCGCCATGAGGGTGAGAGACACATACGCGGTGCGCTGCTGCATGATTCCCATTTCGACGCGGGACAGGCGCCGCCTCCGGGCACACAATAGCCCCCGGGCGCAGTCGTTGCTGTGACGCGTTTCACATTGGTATTGGCCCAGGTCGGTCAGGGAACGAGCGTCCTGCAGGAGGGGACAGGCCCCGAACCATGAGCGGGGACAGTCCCCTCCTGCAAGGGAGCTCCTCTCCTTGGACGAGAAGAGCTCAGCAGAGGTCCCTGAATTGAGGTGCCCAAGATGGATCCATTGACTGAAGACCACTGGAAGACGATCGAAGGGCTGCATGAGGACATTTTCAAAACCGTGGAGCCGCTGTCTGACGACGAGATCAACTGGCGGCATCCGGCGCTGTCGAACACGATCGGCATCCTCCTGCGGCATCTCACGGGATCGGAGCGGTCCTGGATCCTTGGCGTGGTCGGGGGGCGGAAATCAGAACTCGAAGCGCGGGTCCGAGACGCCGAGTTCGGGCACGAACGCCTGGAGAAAGCGCAGCTGCTCGTCACGCTGCGCGACGCTCTCGCGGAGGTGAAGGCGGCGCTGGAGCGGATCTCACCGGAGGACCTGCGGCAGGTGGTGGAAGGCGAGTGGCGGGGCCGGCCCTATCGCTACACGAAAGAGTGGGCGCTGCTGCATTCCCTGCAGCACACGGCATACCATCTGGGGCAGATTCAGTTGTTTAGGAAGATGGTGACAGAGGGAACCACCCGCTAGCCGGGTCTTCGCTTGTCCTGCCCCAGGCCGGCTTCGCGGGCGCGGACGATGGCCTGGGCGCGGTCGGCGACCTGCAGCTTGCTGAAGATGTTGGACACGTGGTTGCGCACGGTCTTCCCGCTGAGGAACAGCCGCTGCGCGATTTCGGTGTTATTCAACCCCCCGGCGATGAGGTCCAGGACCTCGCGCTCCCGGTCGGTGAGTTCCGGAAAGGCGATCTGCGCGGCGGTCTCGTTCTGCAGCCCGGTGAAGAACGCGATCAGCCGCTTTGCGATCGCCGGACTAAACAGCGCCTCGCCGCTGCCGACGGCGGTAATCGCCCGCACGAGCTCGGCCTGATCAGCGCCCTTGAGCAGGTAGCCGCGGGCCCCGGCCCGCATCGCGGCAAAGACCGAGTCATCATCGTCGAACATCGTCAGGACGATGATTCCCGCGCGTGGATTCGCCGCCAGGATCCGGCGCGTGGCCTCGATCCCGTTGAGGCCTGGCATCTGGATGTCCATCAACACGACGTCAGGCTGAGCCGTCTCGGCTAGCGCCACGGCGTCGTCGCCATTGGCCGCCTCGCCGACCACTTCCACATTTGCCAGTGAGCTCAGCAGTGAGCGAACCCCCTCGCGGAACAGGCGGTGATCGTCAGCGATAACGATTCGAAGTAGCTCCATGGCAGTGTTTACGAAGTCGGCAGGGGCAGGCGCGCCAGGACGCGCGTCCCCCGGGTCGCCGCGGGTCCGACGACGCACGTGCCCCCGAGTTCGGCGGTGCGTTCGCGCATCGAAGTCAGGCCGATGCCGGCCCGCGTGTCGTCCGCGATTCCCACTCCGTCGTCGACGACCTCGACCTGCAGGGCGTCGCCGACGCTGATCGTCACCCGGCACTCTCGGGCCCGTGCATGCCGGATGACGTTGGTCAGAGCTTCCTGCGCGATCCGGTACGCGGCGACCTCGATCGCCGCCGGCAGCGCCGGCAACTGATCGGGAGCCGATAGGGAGATATGCAGCCCGTTGGTCTGCAGGGCCCCGATGTGTTCTCGCAGCGCGGAGATCAGCCCCAGTTCATCCAGCGCCGGCGGACGCAGTTCGTAGACGAGCCGGCGGATGTCGGCGATGGCGGTCTGGGTCTGCGCCTTCAGGTCCGCCAGCATCCGGTCCGCGGCGGCCGGGTCGGACGCCAGCACGTTTCGTGCGGCGTCGAGTTTCAGCGTGATGCCGGCCAGCGCGGGACCTAACCCATCGTGCAGGTCGCGCCGCAGCCGCCGCCGTTCTTCCTCCCGCGCCGTCACGAGGTTCTCTCTGGACCGCTGAAGGTCGGCGGTCAACCGCACGGCCCGGACCGCGACGCCGGCCTGGTGCGCGATGTCTGCGAGCAGGCGTTCCTCGGCGGGGGTGAAGTGCTCAGCCGGATTGCGGCGCGCACAGATGAGGCGCCCGATGGCCTGCCCTTGATACGTAAGCGGTAAGTCAAAGGTTTCCGACACCGGTCGACCGTACTCGCAGGCCGTTCGGAACTCGTGCCCATCCCGCAGGACGATCGCGGCATACGGGAGCTTAAGCGTCTGCGCCACCGTCTCCACGATGGTGGGGAGGACCTCCCCCGGGGCGAAGGTCGCTTCCAACCTGTGGCTGAGACGGGAAAGCACCCTGTACGGATCCTCCCGTTCACCATACATCAGTTGGTTCACAGCGCGCTGCAGGCGATCACGCACAGGCAGCACCATCACGGCCGCGATGCCGGTGGCCACCAGCGAGAGTCCAACACTGTCTCGAGCCTGGAAGAATCGGCCGAGGCTCACCACCACCAGCACGTACACGCCCACTACGACGGCCGACAGGACGCCGTACACCAGCGTCCGGTTGACGATGATGGCGATGTCGTACAGCCGATGGCGGACGATCGCGATCGTGGCGCCCACCGCGATCGCTAGGACTGAGAGGCTGACCAGTCCGATGCTGATCTCTTCCGCCAGCTCCACGC
>DATDQT010000143.1:0-7175 GCA_035292085.1 bacterium | reverse complement strand
TCGAAGGACCGCAACGTTCCGCGCAGCCGTTCGATCGCCATCGCCCGCTGCTTGCGCAGATCGGAGAGTTCGTGCTGGAGCTTGGCCATCTCCTCGCGGGTATTTCTCAGGAGATCCGCCGCCATCACTTCCGCTTCCTTGACGATCAGTTCGGCGTCCCGCTTGGCCGCCGCTTTCAATTCCTCCGCCATGGTTTGCGTGGACACGAGCGTCCGCGTCAGCGCGGTCTCGGCCTTTTTGGAGTCGGTCAGTTGCCCCTCCGTTGCCCCCAGCCTGTCCCGCAACAGCGCGACCTCGCGGTTGAGTTCGTCGACCGTCTGCGCAATCTGCTCCAGAAACCGATCCACGTCCTGCCGGTTATAGCCCCGCATCGAGACCTTGAACACCATGTGCTGAATGTCGAGCGGCGTGATTTTCATCGTCAACCTCGCAAGCGATTGCTCAGTGCAGTTGGGCGGCGAACTCGTACAGCGAGGCCACCACGGCATACTGCAGAAACACAATGATTAAAATCGCCAGGAGCGGCGACAGATCGATCCCCATCTGCCAGCCCATCCGGCGCCGGATCGGCGACAGCACGGGTTCGGTGACCCGCTCCAAAAACTGCACGATCGGATTCCACGGATCCGGATTCACCCACGAGATCAGCGCGCGCGCAATGATGATCCACATATACAATGTGAGCACCATCTCCAGCACTCGTGCCAGCCCCTGCAGGACATTCCCTGCGAAAAACATCAACGCGTGCCCTCCCGGCCCAACTCTTCCGACCGCTTCGCCGCCGCTTCCACCGCCGCCATCAGCGCGGCGCGGAGCCCGCCCTGTTCCAGGCGATGCAACCCGGCGATCGTCGTCCCGCCCGGCGATGCCACGCGATCCTTCAGTTTGGCCGGATGCTCGCCGGTTTCCAGGACCATCCGGGCCGCGCCCAGCACCGTCTGCGCGGCGAGCAGGTCCGCAACCGTGCGGGGCAGCCCCATCTTCACGCCGCCGTCCGCCAGCGCCTCGATCGCCATGAACACGTAGGCCGGGCCGCTGCCGCTCAGGCCGGTGACGGCATCCATCAGCTTCTCCTCCACCACCACCGCCCGGCCGACCGCTTCGAACAGGCGGCGGGCGAGCTGCTGTTCCTTCTCCGTCACGCCCGCGCCGAACGACAGCGCCGACACCCCGTCGCGGACCAGCACCGGCGTGTTCGGCATCGCGCGCACCACGCGCGCGCTTTTCGGGGCCAGCCTGGCGAGACGGTCGATCGTGACGCCGGCGGCGATCGAGAGGATCAGCTTGCCCGCCAGCGCCGGCGACAGGTCCTTCACCACCTTGTCGAGAACCTGGGGTTTCACCGCCAGCACCACCACGTCGGCCCAGGACGCCGCCTCGCGATTCTCCGATCCGGTGCGAATCCCGAACCGACGCTTCATCACGTCGCGCCGTTCGGCGCTGGCGTCCGTGGCGAACAACGCCTCCGGCGGGACCGTTTTGGCCGCCAGCCAGCCGCCGATCAGGGCTTCGCCCATCTGACCGGACCCGATCATCGCAATCGTGGCCGCCTTCCCGGATTTAGCCATGCCGCTCTCCAAAGATCGCCGTTCCTATTCGAACCAGCGTGGCGCCTTCCTCGACCGCCACCTCGAAATCACCGGACATGCCCATGGAGAGTTCCTCCATCCGGACCCGTGTGAGCCGCGGGCTCGCCAGCGAACGGGCCAGTTCGCGCAGCGCGCGAAAATAGGGGCGCGACGCTTCCGCGTCCGGCCCGGGCGGTGGAATAACCATCAACCCCCTGACGGAAAGATTCGGCATCGCCTCGAGCGCCGTCACGGCGTCAGCCGCCCCCTCCGGCGAGAAGCCGGTCTTCGTCGCTTCGCGGCCGGCATTGATTTCGAGCAGCACGTCCTGCTGCAACCCGGCTTCCCCCGCGCGGCGGTCGATTTCGGCCGCCAAGTCCACGCTGTCCACCGAATGAATCATCTCGAACGTTCCGACGACCGTCTTGACCTTCCGCCGCTGCAACTGCCCGATGAAGTGCCACCGGACATCGCGCGCTCCGCTCAGCGCGCCAATTTTTGGCACGGCTTCCTGCAGCCGGCTCTCTCCGATCAGCCTCACCCCGGCATCGATCGCCTGGCGGATGCGCTCCACCGACACCGATTTGGTCACGGCCACGAGACGGACCGCCTCGGGGCGGCGGCCGGCGCGAAGCGCGGCCCGGCCGATCCGGTCGACAATGTCACGCACATGTCCGGCAATGCGGTCAGAATCCGGTGCCGGGCGCCGCATGCTGAATGCTGAGTCGGACTCATCGTTCATCGCTCATCGTGCTGCGTTGTTGAACGCTATTGTACCGGAAGAGCGGTGCGTTGTCAGTCGGCCCGGCGTTTCCCGCGCGGGCGGCGGGACGTCCGCCGCCGGACGGACAGCATGATGCCGCTGACCATCGTGCCGCGAACGACTCCCTCGCGCCGATAGGAATGAAAGAGGTCGGGAAGGCAGATGGTGCAGAGGCTGACGCTGTGAATGGCGTCTTCCCGCACTCCGACCGATTGCGCCTGGCCGCGGACGAGCCCGCGCAGGTTGAGCTTTGCGGTGCCCGTCCCCGTTTCCTGCACGAGGCTGCGCCAGTCCGGATAACTGTCCCGGAGCCGCCCCAGGACCGGCTCATCCACCTCGTAGCAGCAGGAGCCGGCGGACGGACCGATGCTCACGCTCAGCGACGCCGGCTGCGATCCGAACCGTTGCGCCATCACCGCAAGGGTCTTCGGCACGATGCCGGCCACGGCGCCGCGCCACCCGGCGTGCACGGCCGCCACGATGTTACGGACGGGATCGTGAATCAGCACCGGCACGCAATCGGCCGTCCGGACCGTCAGCAACACGCCCGGCTGATCGGTCACCAGCGCATCCCATCCGCCTTCGATTGCCGGCGCGCCGGAGACCGGATGATCGACGATCAGCACGTCCGTTCCATGCACCTGCTTGACCGACACCACCACGAGCGCGGACCGGTCCGGCCCGGGCACATCGTGCCTCGTCCCGAAAAAATGCTGCACGCCCTGCCGGACACCGGCAAATCCCGGCACCGTAATCAACATGGCCGCCGTGCCCGCCCGTCAATCGTCCCGCTCCACTAGTTGCTTTGCTTGCGCAGGAACGTCGGCACATCCCACGGATCCTCCGTGGTCAGGCTCAACCGCTCCTGGGTCTCGCGCTTGCTCGTAAACCGGCGCAGGAAGGCCGGCTTTTCGATCTGCTTGCTCTGCTCGTCGCCGCCCGCGTCGCGCACCCCGGCCAGGGCCGGTTCGGCCGCCGTCTGGGACGGCGCCGCCGCCCGCGCGCCGGCGGACAGCCTGGCGGGCGATTCGTCCTTCTCGAACCCGGTGGCCACGACGGTCACGATCAGGTCTTCCTTGATGTCGGCATTGATCACCTGGCCGACGATGATGTTGGCCTGCGGATCGGCCGCATCCTGGATGATGGAGGCCGCCTCGCCGATTTCGTGCAGCGTCATGTTGGCGCCGCCCGTGATGTTCAACAGCACCCCACGCGCGCCCGTCACGCTGCCGTCTTCCAGCAGCGGACTGTTGATGGCCTTCTGCGCCGCTTCCTGCGCCAGGTTGGGCCCGCGCGCCACGCCCATGCCCATCACCGCCCGGCCGGTGAAGGTCATCACGGTTTTGACGTCTGCGAAATCCACGTTCACGTGGCCCGCCGTCGTGATGACGTCGGCGATGCCCTGGATCGCCTGCCGCAGGACATCGTCGGCCACCTTGAACGCCTCCAGTAGCGGCGTGGATTTATCCACGATGCCGAGCAGCCGCTGATTGGGAATCACCAGCAGCGTATCCACATGCCGGCGCAGCTCGCGCAAGCCTTCCTCGGCGTAACTCATCCGGCGATGGCCTTCATATTGAAAGGGCTTGGTCACCACGCCGACGGTCAGGATGCCCATCTCGCGCGCGATCCCGGCGACGATCGGCGCCGCGCCGGTCCCCGTCCCGCCGCCCATCCCCGCGGTGACAAACACCATCTCGGCCCCTTCCAGGCATTCACGGATCTGGTCGCGGCTTTCCAGCGCCGATTCCTTGCCGATCTCCGGCCTGGCTCCTGCCCCCAGGCCTTTCGTCCGTTCGGGCCCCAGTTGAATTTTGAACGAGGCCTGGGCCCGTCCCAGCGCCTGGACGTCGGTGTTGGCCGAGATGAACTCCACGTTTTTGAGACCGGACTGGATCATCGTGTTGACGGCATTACACCCGGCTCCGCCGACACCGATGACCTTGATGTGGACCGGCATCACGTCGCCTTCGTGTAGTGAGAACATATGGTCTCCTCCTTTTAGCTGATGGCAAGCTGCCTGCTGCCCGCCGTTCGCTGCCCGTTTGTTTAGAAAAACTCCAGCATCCATTCCTTCATCCGCCCGAACACCCGGCCGACCCGGCGCCCGTTGCGGCCGCCGGCGGTGACCATCTCGTCCGAGTGATGGCACGCGTGCAGGATCAGGCCGACGCCGGTGGCATGCATCGGAGTGCCCGCGATGTCGCGCAACCCCTCCACGCCGTGCGGCACGCCGCGCCGCGCCGGCAGGTTCAGCATCCGCTCCGCCGCGTCCGGCATTCCCTCCAGCATGGAGGTCCCGCCGGTGATGACCACGCCCGCCCCCAGCATGCCTTCGTAGCCGGCCCGCGTGATCTCGTGACGCACCATCTCGAACATCTCGTCCACGCGCGGCTCGATGACCTCGGCCAGCTCGCGCCGGGACACCGTGCGCGCCGGACGCTCGCCCATGCTCGGCACCTCCAGCGTCTCGTTGTCCTTGACCATGTCGACCCGCGCGATGCCGTGCTTGATCTTGATCTTCTCCGCTTCCGTCTGCGAGGTGAGCAGCCCGATCGCGATATCCTTCGTGACGTTCTGCCCGCCGATCGGCAGCACCGCCGTGTGGCGGATGCTCCCGTCCACGAAAATGGCCAGATCGGTCGTGCCGCCGCCCAGATCCACCATCGCCACGCCCAGCTCCCGTTCCTCCTGGCTCAGCACAGCTTCGCTCGAGGCCAGCGGCTGGAGCACGATGTCCACCACGTCCAGGCCGGCGCGGTTGACGCACTTGACGATGTTCTGCGCCGACGTCACCGCCCCCGTGATGATCTGCACGTCCACTTCGAGCCGCGAACCGGACATCCCCAGCGGCTCGCGGACGCCGTCCTGGTCGTCCACCATGAATTCACGCGGAATCACGTGCAGCAGCCGCCGGTCCGGCCCCAGCACGGCCATGGAGCGGGCCGCCTCGATTGCGCGGTCGATGTCCGCGCGGGTGACTTCCTGTTTCTTCAGCGCGACGACGCCCCGCGAATGCACGCCGCTGATGTGGCTTCCGGCAATGCCGGTGTAGACCGAATTGATCTGGACCGCCGCCATCAGCTCCGCTTCCTCCACGGCCTTTTTGACGGACTCGACCGTGCTCTCTATATCCACGACGACGCCCTTGCGCAAACCGCGGGACGGATTGGATCCGACCCCGATGATGTTCACCGTGCCTTCCTCCGTCACCTCGGCCACGATGGCGCAGATCTTCGTCGTCCCGATGTCCAACCCCACCACGATATGATCCCGTCTGGCCATGCTGGTCACCCCCTCCCGTACCTGTTCATGCCGCCGAGTTGCCGTCTTCGATCGATCATGACAACTGCTCCCGTTCGCGCACGATCACCTTGTCGGAAAATCGCAAATCGATGTCGCGCGGCCCCCGCGCCGCGCCGGCCCGGTGCGCCGGCTCCGTCGCGCGGTACCGCTCCCATTGCTCGTCGAACGGCCAGGACCCGAACTTGAACCGCATGCCCTGGACGTAGGCCACCGCATGCTCCGGGTCGCTCATGTCCACTTCGGGACGGCCGTCCAGCGACTGCGCCAGCAATCCCCCCAGCCTGACCGCGTTTTGCGCGGTCCGGCGCAACTGGTCGTCGCCGAGCAGCAACCGCCCGGGGTCGACCCCGATCACCACCGGCAGATCCTCGTACTCGTGCTCCGCCATCGCCGTCAGCACCGCCCCCTCCTCGTCCAGCAGGTAGTTCGCGGACGCCGCTTTCAACACCGCCGCCGGACGCCGCTCGGTGATCTCCACGGACAACACATGCATCGGCAGACGGCTGACCGCCGCCGACTTGATCCACGGATGCGTCGCAGCGCGCGACTCCAAATGGGCCGGGCTGACCGACAGCAGCGTGGCGCGGAAATCCAGCTGCAACCGTTTCATCACGTCTTCGCGCGTCACGGTCCGAAGACCGGTCACTCTCACCTCACGAATCTCGAACCAGCCGGCAACAACCGGTCCCGCCGCAATATAGGCCTGCACCGCCGTCCATGCGCCCAGGGAGGCCGCCGCGGTCCAGAGCGCCGCACGCGCAATGCGCCGGAGCCGTCCCCCGTGCTCCCGCCGCGCCGACGCGCGCGCCGGATACCGCTCCAGATTCGGACGCGGCCGCTTCGTACGTCCGATTCCTGCCGTCGCCGGTCTCCTCAGCATCGTGCCTCCTTCGCGCGACGCAGCGCGGACTCTAAAATACGTTCCGTGAGCGTGTCGTAATCGATTCCCGCCTTCGCCGCCGCCATCGGCAGCAAACTGGTTTCCGTCATGCCGGGAATCGTGTTCACTTCCAGGACATAGGGCCTGCCGCGCGGCGTCACCCGGAAATCCACCCGCGCCGCGCCGTCGCAGCCCAGGATGTCGCAGGCCCGCACCGCCAGATCCGTCACCTGCCGGTTGACGCCGGCCGGCAGGGGCGCCGGGCAGAGGTAGCGGCTGCGTCCCTTGGTGTACTTGGCGGCATAATCGTAAAACCCGCCGGGCGCGACGATTTCGATCGTGGGCAGCGCCCGCGACCGGTTCGCTCCCTTGAGCACGGAAACGGTCACCTCGTGGCCGGGAATATAGGCCTCCACGATCGCCTCGCGGTCATGCGCGTGCGCGCGCCTGAGCGCCGCGCGCCACTCGGATGCCTTCCGGACGATTGAAATGCCGATTGTCGACCCCTCCGCCGCCGGCTTCACGATCACCGGCCACTTCAGCCGGGTGGGCTTCGACGCCGTCTCGCCCCTGCGCACGACCGTGCCATCCGGAACCGGAATGCCGTGACAGGCCAGCAGCGTCTTGGCCGTAATCTTGTGCATCGCGATCGCGCTCG
>DATDQT010000142.1:0-4244 GCA_035292085.1 bacterium | reverse complement strand
CGGTGTCAGGTATCAGATGCCAGGTTCCAGGCGCCGGCTACGGATAGATCCCTCGGGTCATAAGCGCCTCGGCCACGCGTTCGATGGCCCGGATCAGTGCTCCGGTGCGCATCGTGACATGTGTGTCCTGAGCCGTGTTCCAGACCTGTGCGAAGCTGCGGACCATGATGCGCTCGAGGTTCTGGTTGACCTCTTCTTCCGTCCAGAAGAACTGCTGGAGTCCCTGGACCCACTCGAAGTACGACACCACGACGCCGCCGGCGTTGGCCAGGATGTCGGGCGCCACGGCGATTTTGCGCTCCTCGAGGATCTCGTCGGCATCCGGGGTCAGCGGGCCGTTCGCGCCTTCGACGATCATCCTGGCCTTCACGCGGGGCGCGTTCTCGCCGGTAATCTGACCCTCCAGGGCGCTGGGCACGAGAATGTCGCAGGAGAGCTCGACGAGTTCCTCGTTGGTGACGCTCTGGGTTCCGCGGAATCCTGCCACGGAACCGTATTCTTCCTTGTGTTTGAGCAGCGCCCGGGGATCGAAGCCGTCAGGATTGTAGACGCCGCCCCCGGAATCGCTGGCGGCCACGACACGGCAGCCCTGGTCGTGCAGCAGGTAGGCGCTGACGGACCCGACGTTCCCATACCCCTGGACGGCGACGCGTGCACCCTCCAGCGGCCGGCCCAGCTGGCGGCTGAGCTCGCGGGCGATGATCATGACGCCGCGCCCGGTCGCTTCCGTTCGCCCGTACGAGCCGCCGATCGACAGCGGCTTGCCGGTGACCACCGACGGCGTGGAGTGGCCCCGGTGCATCGAGAACGTGTCCATGATCCACGCCATCGTCTGGGGGTTGGTCCCCACGTCCGGCGCGGGGATGTCGCCTTCGGGGCTCATCAGGACGCTGATCTCAGTGGCGTAGCGGCGGGTGAGATGCTCGAGCTCGTCACGGGAGAGCTCTTTGGGGTTCACCACGACGCCGCCCTTCGCGCCCCCGTACGGCAGGCCCACCACCGCGCACTTCCACGACATCCACATCGCCAGAGCCCGAACCTCGTTGAGCGTGACATCGGGATGGTAACGGATGCCGCCCTTGGTGGGACCCAGCACCGTGCTGTGGTGCACGCGGTAGCCGGTGAAAATGCGGACGGAGCCGTCATCCATCTTCACCGGAAAGTTCACCGTCAGCTCCCGCTTCGGATAGGCGAGAAACTCGCGAATGCCGCGTTTGAGCGGCAGATAGTCCGCGGCGATGTTGAACTGCCGCAGCGCCATCTCCCACGGATCTTCCCGCGGCGTCATCACCAACGTCTTGGCACTCATGCAGAGCCTCCTTTTGCAACATCTCGGGGTCCGCCGTCCGGGGTCCGGGGTCCGGATTTCAATCTCGTAGTTTCGGACCTCGGACATCGGACACCGGACCCCGGTGGTTCAGCGCACCAGGACTGAAATGGGTACAAGCCGGATCCCCTGACGGTCAAATTCGGCGAGCATCTCCTGAAGTACTTTCGCCGTCTGCCGCTGCGCGTGCCCGATGGCGATGACCTGGCCGCGTTGGACGGCAAGCGCCAGCAGTCGGGTGATCTGGGTCCGGATGGCGTCGGGGTCGTCTTCGTTGTCGAGGAAGACGGCGCGGACCCCCGCTGGGATGCCCATCTCGGCGGCCAGCTGGGCCGCGCGGGACTTCGGCGACGTGTAACTGTCGACGAACATCAGCCGCCGCTCGCGCACCACTCCGAGCACCGCGCGCATGATCCGTTCGTCGGCCGTGCCCTTGCTGCCCATGTGGTTGTTGACGCCGATCGCTCCGGGCACGCCGTCGAGGCCTTCGCGCACCACCGTCGCGATCTCCTCGTCGCTCATCTCTCCGGAAATGCCGCCGGGACCGAGCGCTTTCGACGCATCCTCCGCCTCCATCGGCAGATGCAGCAAGACATCCAACCCCGCCGCCCGCGCGCGTTCGGCCACCTCCCGTGAGAACCGCAGCCCCGGCAGCACCGCAATAGTCACCGGACGGCCCAGCGCGATGATGATGTCGAGGTCGCTCAGACTTCCCCCGGCATCGTCAAAAATGATCGCCACGCGGGGCCCCTGGATCGCCGATGCCAGGAGGCGAATCTCATGCGTCACCAGGGTTAGCCCGGCCTGGCTGACTCCCACGCGGACGAGGTCGGCTGAGCGGGAAAGCACTTTCCCGCCCGCGGATTCGACTTCCTTCCGAATCGCCTCCACCGCGTCCGGCTGTGCGACACGTACGGTGGCCTCGACCCGGCGGCGGACCCATCGAAACTCTCTGTCGCCCTGGCGCTCGCTCAGACGCTCGACAGACAGCCAGCGGACCGAGCCCAGGCCGGCCAAGGCGCGCGTGACCGCTCCATCGAGCCCCGTCTGGTCAATCGTGACCACTTCAGGGCCGGCCGGGATCTCCGGTCCGGGTTCGACGGCTGGCGGGACGGCAGGGACCGGTGCGAGCGCCGGGAGCGGCTCAGTCGGGGCCGAGAGGCGGCTGCGGAGGGCGGTGCCGGCGACAAAGCCGGCCGCGAGCACGACGACGCCCAGCACCAACCACGCGGTTCGCCCCAAACCGGGTCCTCCCCGCGCCCCTGCACGACGTCGGCCCATCAGCGGGTCATCTTCTGCTTGAGCACCTCGATCGCCCTTCGCAACTGCTCCGCCCGCATGCGTTCGAGAGCTTGGTCAACCTCGTCGTCGCTCTTCCCGCGCAGCCGCTCGCGCAGCACTTCTTCGGTTTCGCCTACGCCGACCTGAGGCGTCAGGCCCCGGCCGTGGATGTCCCGGCCGTTAGGCGTCAGATACTTCGCCGTGGTGATCGCGGCGCCCGAGTCCATCGGGAGGTCGAAGATGGTCTGAATGACGCCCTTGCCGAACGTCTTCACGCCGACCAGGGTCGCCACCCCATTGTCTTCCAGGGCGCCCGAGACGATCTCCGAGGCGCTGGCCGTGAACTCGTTCACCAGCACGACGACCGGCATCGTGATCTTTGGACCCGACGTCGCCCGCTCCGTCGTGCGCCGCCCGTCGCGGTTGACCGTCAGCACGAGGGCCTGCCCCGACCGCACGAAGCGGTTGGCCACCTCCAGCGAGACATCGAGGAGGCCGCCGCCGTTACCGCGCAGGTCGAGGATGAGCGCCCTGGCCCCGGCCCGCCGCGCCTCGTCAAACAGCCGGTCGAACGTGCGCGCCGTGGCGTCGTTGAATGTGATCAACTTCACGTAGCCGATGCCGGCCTGCCGCAGGGCAGCCCGCGATGCCGCGTCCAGCGAGTCGGGACCTTCACCGGTGACGATCTCGATCCGGTCCCGGACGATTGTCGCCTCGAAGTCCCGGGTGCCGCGGTGGATGCTGAGTTTCACGGTTGTGCCCCGCGGGCCGCGGATGCGGACGACCGCCTCTTGGATCGCCATCCCGTCGGTGGACAAACCGTCGATCTTCGTGATCCAGTCGCCGGCCCGCAGTCCAGCCCGGGCGGCCGGCGTGCCTTTGATGGGCTGGACAACGATCAGGTGACGGTCTCTGATGTCGATGAAGATTCCAACGCCGAAGAAGAACCCACGGGCATCCTGCTTGAATTCGGAGAAGGCCCGGGGCTCCATGAACCGGGTGTAGGGATCGCCCAGGGACTCGAGCATTCCCTTGGCGGCCCCCAGGTACAGTGTCCGCTCGTCGATTCCTTTGGTGATGAAGGAACTGGTGACGCGATTCGACAGCGCTTCGAGCAGGCGAATACCCTCGGTGCGGGCGCTGCCGGCAGCCTGGCCGGGCTGAGCTGCTGCAAACGGCACGGATCGCTGCCCGTACGCGTAGCCGACGAAAAACGCGGCCGAAACGAGGGCGGCGACCAATGACGCCGCGATGAGCCGATTGCGACGAATCATTGTGCACCCCAATCAGATGGGAATTGCCTGAATTGTATCACTGGCCGGTAACCGGAAGCCGGCAACCGGGAACCGTGGCATCGTAGCAAATCGAGCGCACGAGTGGTCGTGACAACAGGAAGGTTATGGCTACCAGCTTCCGGCTACCGGTTTCCGGATGAGCGGGGGTCGACCGGCCGTCCGTTGATGCGCACTTCGAAGTGGACGTGGGGACCGGTGCTGTACCCGGTGCTGCCGACGAGTCCGATCTTTTGACCGCGCTTCACGCGCTGGCCCGCACGGACCAGCGTAGCCGACAGATGTCCGTACAGCGTCGAGACCCCGCCGCCGTGGTCGAGCAGGACGATCTTCCCGTAGCCCCC
>DATDQT010000141.1:0-2277 GCA_035292085.1 bacterium | reverse complement strand
CAACGTGACCCCGTCCAGGGCGACGACCGGGGCGCCGCTGGGAGACTGCTTCGAGCGGCGGACGCGGAAGGTGCGGACGAGATCCTGGGTCTCGATGGCGGCAGACATGAGGGCTCAGGCCGCGGCGATGAGGGCGGCCACACCTTCCAGAAGCCGTTGGTCCTCCGGACCGAAGGCGGCGAAACGGTCACTGTCGATGTCGAGCTCGCCGATCACACGGCCGTCCCTGACGATCGGCACGACGATCTCCGAGCGCGTGGACGGGAAGCAGACCAGATAGCGCGGATCGGCGCTGACATCATCGACCACCTCCGTGCGGCCAGACGCCGCGGCGGCGTAGTCAATCTGTGCGTGCATCCGTGAACCCTCCGCCCGAACTTGGCTCATTATATCAGGCCCCTTGCGCATGCAGGCACGTGTCCGTGCATCGACGGACCGTCGATGAGTGGACCCGTCGATGCACGCGCGACGGGATGGTGGGAGGCGCTTGCCGTCTGCTGTGGAAATGGTTACATTGTCTTGCAGAGTTCCCCTGAAAGCCACTACATTAAGGAACGGGCCGGGGTAGCTCAGTTGGTAGAGCGCGGGCCTGAAGAGCCCGGCGTCGGCGGTTCGACTCCGTCCCCCGGCACCATGTCTTTTCCCGCGTTCGCCGCCGGTCCGCTCATTCCACCGCATCCGGTCACGGTGCCCAATCCTTTCTAACTGCAACGCGAGGCCATGAGGCGAAGCGATCTCCCGGGTAATCTCGGACCGCTGCGGGGAGCAATTGAGGCGGCGCTGGACCGCCTGGCCCAGACGGAGGCGATCGGCCGGCTGTGGCGACGGGACGGAACCCTCTGGACCACCGATCCGAAGACCGCCCGGTCGATTGAAGAACGGCTGGGGTGGTTGGGCACGCCCGAGGCGGCGGAGGATTTCCTCGCGCCGGTGGAGGCATTCCGCCGCGAGGTGGCGGCGGCGCGGCAGATCGTGCTGCTCGGGATGGGCGGCAGCAGCCTAGCGCCCGAGGTGATGGCCGGAGCGCTGCCGCGCAACGGACCGCCACTCATCGTCCTCGACAGCACGGCACCGCAAGCGGTCCGGGCGGTGGAACAGATTGGGCTCGAGGACACGGTCTTTGTGGTCAGCAGCAAGTCGGGGACGACCACGGAGACCCGCACCCTCGCCGCGTATTTTCTGCATCATACGGCACCCCTCCCGGGTGCGGCATTTGTCGCCGTGACGGATGAGGGCACGCCGCTCGCCCGGCAGGCCGCGACGCCTCCCTTCGCGCGCGCCTTCATAAACCCGCGGGACATCGGCGGACGGTACTCCGCCCTTTCGTTCTTTGGCCTGGTACCGGCCGCTCTCTGCGGCGTCGATGTGCGGCGTCTGATGGAACGGGCCATGCCGATGGTGCGGGCCTGCCGGGGCACGAACGTGGCGGACAACCCTGGCGCCTGGCTCGGCGCCGTGCTCGGCGCGGCAACGGCGGCGGGCCGTGACAAGCTCACGCTCGTCACATCGCCCGGCCTGGCGGGCCTGGGCGCCTGGATCGAGCAGCTTATCGCCGAAAGCACGGGCAAGCAGGGACGCGGCCTCCTGCCGGTGGACGGCGAACCGCTCGCCGATTCGGACGCCTATGGCCCCGACCGCCTCTTCGTGCGGATCGCGCTGGCCGCGGAAGTGGACGCTGCGACAGAGAAGGATCTAGACCGCCTCGCGCAGGCCGGACATCCCGTCGTGCGGATCATCGTCGCCGATCCGGACGATCTCGGCGCCGAGCTCTTCCGCTGGGAGGTGGCCACGGCGCTGGCGGGTTCCCTCATCGACATCAACCCCTTCGACGAACCCAACGTGCAGCAGAGCAAGGACATCACGGACAGCCTGCTCGCCGTCTACGGGCGCGACGGCAGACTGCCGGACGAGGTACCAGCGCTGCCGCCCGATGGGATTGCGCTGCTCGGTGACGCGCCGGGTCGGAGGATCGACGAGGCGCTGGAGACTTTTCTCCGCCCGGCCGAACCGCCGGGGTATGTGGGCCTGCTGGCCTACCTGCATCGGACGGCGCCGTTTGACAGCGCCCTGGCGCAGATGCGCCAGGTCCTCCGCGACCGACTGCGTGTGGCCACGACGCGCGGTTTCGGCCCGCGGTACCTGCACTCGACGGGACAGTTCTTCAAGGGTGGCCCGCCGACGGGGCGCTTTCTGATCTTCACGGCGGACTCCCCGCTGGACCTGGAAATCCCCGGCGAACCATACACGTTTGGCACGCTCTTCCGGGCCCAGGCGCTC
>DATDQT010000140.1:0-13536 GCA_035292085.1 bacterium | reverse complement strand
GGGTAACGGCGCCCGCGGGTCGAGCAGAGGCACCCCGGCGTAGGCCAGCCCCATCCCCACAAGCGGCAGGGCGGCCACATCGGCGTCCGGCGCAAGTTCCCTGGCGAGCAGGGCTCCCACCGCGTCCTCGCCGTGTCCGTTGCTCACAATGAGGACTGCCGGTCTGGTCAAATCCGGCTACGGTTCGGCCGTGTGTGCGGTCTCGGGGAGCGGAGCGCCGGAACTGGCGCCGGGCGTGGACGCATGCGTGCGGGTCCCGCCGGGGTAGGTGGCATTCGCGTCAACGGCCGCGGGGGCAAATCCGTTTCGCAGAGCCGGGAACACGCCGTCGTAGTACGATTCCCAGATGAGGTAGTTGTAGCACTCGTTGGCGACCCATACCTGCTGTGTGCGCTCGGCCCACGCGAGCACTCGCCGCGCCAACCGGCCGTAGTAGCCGGTCCGATACACCAGCCACTTCAGCGGCAGCAGCATCGGGTGAATTTCGAGGAACAACCCCATCCCCAGGCGGGCCCCGCGCTTGCGCCAGAAGTACACCGCGCTCTCGCCGGACTGCCGGCGTTTGGTCCGCGTGCGCTCGAGCGTCTCGATCTCCGCGTGGAACCCGACGATCCCCGGATCGTAGAAGAACCGCACCCCGTTGCGGTGGAGGCGGAGACCCAGCTCGATGTCTTCCCATCCGTAGCCGACGAACTGCTCGTCGAACCCGCCGGCCGTCCAGAAATCCTCCGCTCGGATCGAAAGGTTGCGTGTGACGACATGGTAGGGGGACATGTTGCCGCGCCGCCGGAACGTGAGGTCGGGGGTCAGTTCCTTCGTGTTCATGAAGAACGTCACTTTGCAGTCCGGATCAATGACCGTGCGGCCCTGCACCCCGACCGGCCCGAGATGCCGCCGGTAGTACTGCGCGTGCCGGTCCACCAGATC
This sequence comes from bacterium, assembly GCA_035292085.1. Classification (GTDB taxonomy): domain Bacteria; phylum Sysuimicrobiota; class Sysuimicrobiia; order Sysuimicrobiales; family Kaftiobacteriaceae; genus DASXUC01. Next base: position 12,609 of record DATDQT010000140.1, on the reverse strand, counting down.
CGGGGAGGCGACGATGTCGGAGTCCAGGAAGAGGAGCACGTTCCCGGCCGCCACCCTCGCCCCGGCGTTCCGGGCGGCGGAGCGCCCCCGGTTGGGCTGCCAGTGGTAGCGGAGGCGGACCGGCGCGGCCAGCGCCGTGACCGCGTCGCGCGTCCCGTCGGTCGAGCCGTCGTCGAGGACGACGATCTCGTACCGGCGCGGATCACCGCGCTGTCGGAACAGCGCCTGCAGCGCCTTGGCCAGCGCCTCGCGGTTGTTGTATGTCGGGATGATGATGCTGAGCTCAGGCATCGCTGGCTGACCTCTGCTGACCTCGTGTCAATTCCCGCTCAAGGATGCGCAGGTAGTGGCGGTTGAGGACGCCGCGATACAGGAACGCGGCCAGTCCGGTCCATCCGGCCCGCCGCAGGCGCTCCGCCACGGTTTCGACATTGTCCGCCCTGATGAACCCTCCGCCGGACTGCAGCCAGTAGGCTGCGTGGTGGACCGGCGTGGCCTGGATCAGCACCCGGGTCTCCCAGACCGGATGCTTCCGGTAGAAGTATACTGCGCTGACCGCGCGTTCGGTCTCCCGCCGCACGTCCGCGGCGACCGCGTACGCCGGTGCGTGCGGTTCGATATGGAAGGCCACCGCGCGGCGCCGGAAGACCCGCCGCAGCCCCAGGCGCTTCAACCGCATGCCGAGCTCGAAGTCCTCCCACCCGTATCCCGGGAAGGACTCATCGAACATCCCGGCGCGCCGCAGCGCCTCGGCAGGGACGCCGGCATTCGTCGTGTTGAAGTAGGCGGGCGACGATGCCAGCGCGGGGATGCCGTCGTCGGGGACGTCGGCCGGGGACTCGACCGGCACGACCGGCCCCCGCGAGACGATCCACCCACGTCGCTCCTGGTGCATCCGGCGGTGGTGCGCCAGAAAGTCGTGCCGCACGATGATGTCGCTGTCCACGAAGACCACGATCGCGCCCCGGGCGGCCGCAATGCCGGCATTCCGTGAGCCGCTCCGCCCGCGGTTCGCCGGCAGCGTGATCACCGAGAGGGGCCCGTGCGCGGCCTGCAGCCCGGCGAGCACACGGCCCGTGTCGTCGGTGGATCCGTCATTGACGGCGATCACCTCGTAGGTGTCCGACGGCAGCGATTGTCTGAGCAGCGAGCCGACCGACGCGGCCAGCAGCGGGGCCTGGTTGTAGGCCGGCACCACGACGCTGATCTCAATGGGCATGCTGCCTCCGACTCACCCAACTCACACGACTCACCCAACTCACCCAACTCACACAACTCATCATTCGCGTCAGCCCTCGGACGGTGCCGGTTGTGTGAGTTGTGTCAGTTGTGTGAGTGATGTCGGTGTTTCCTCCACTTGCAGCCTGACCATCCGGGCAAAGACGCCGGCGGCGGCGATCAGCTGGTCGGGCCGGCCATCCTCGACGATCCGGCCGTCGTCCAGGACGATGATCCGGTCCGCCTGCCGGATCGTGGACAGGCGGTGGGCGATGATGAATGTCGTCCGACCCTCCATCAGACGGCCCAGGGCGTCGGCAATCAGCCGTTCGGAATCGGTGTCCAGCGCGGACGTGGCTTCGTCGAGAATGATGATCCGCGGCGCGTTGAGGACCGCCCGGGCGATCGCGAGCCGCTGGCGCTGCCCCCCCGATAACGCGTACCCGTCTTCACCCAGCGGCGTCTCGTACCCCTCCGGCAGTTGGACGATGAACTCGTGCGCGTTAGCGGCGCGCGCGGCCGCGATCACCTCTGCCTCGGAGGCTTCCGGGCGGGCATAGGCGATGTTCTCTCTGACCGTCCCGTCGAACAGCACGGTGTCCTGAGGGACCAGTCCGATCTGCCGGCGCAGGGACCGCAGCCGGACGGTGCGGAGATCATGCCCGTCGATGAGGATGCGGCCGTGGGCGGGATCGTGGAACCGTGGCAGCAGGTTGATCAGCGTCGACTTGCCGGCCCCGCTGGGTCCGACCACGGCGACGCGCTCGCCGGGCTGCACCTCAAGCCGCACGTCTCGCAGCGCCACCCGTCCATCGCCGTACGCGAACGAGACCCCGTCGAAGCGGACGTGGCCATGCGCGGGCGGCAGGTCGGCGGCATGCGGATCGTCGGCGACGCCGTCGGTCACCTGCCTGAGTTCATCGACCCGTTCGAGCGCGCCGAGGCCCTGGCGCATCGCGCTGTACAGCCGCGACATGGCCACCGACGGCTCGACAGCCAGCGCGGCATAGACCAAAAACGATACGAGATCGCCCGCCGTGATGGTGCCGCTGGTCACCAGCCGGCCGCCCTGCCACAGGATGGCGACCAGCCCCAGCGCGGTCAGGAAACTGACGAGCGGGACCTGCACGGCGGTCAACTGGCTGATGCGGAGTTGGTCGCGCAGGGCGCGTTCGTTCTCCCGGCGGAACCGGCCGATTTCACGGACCTCCTGGACGAACGCCCTGATCACGCGGGCGCCGCCGAACGCCTGCCGCAGCAGCGCGGCGAGGTCGGCGATCCGCTCCTGGGCGCGATGCGAGACCTGCTGAATCTCGCGGCCGAACACCCGAGCCGCGCCGAGCAAAATCGGGATGACCATGACCAGGACCAGCGCCAGACGCCACTGCACCACAAACAACATGACGATGATCCCGGTCAGCAGCAGCGCGGTGGCCAGAAAGTCCAATGCGCCCATGAGCACGGTGGTCTGGACCACCTGCGTATCGTGGAGGCTGCGGGCAATCAGATCGCCGCTGCTGAAGCGGCCGAACCGGTCCAACGACCAGCGCTGCACGCGTTCAAACAGGTCCTGCCGCAGGTCGGCAATCACCCGGTGGCTGATCAGCAGGGTCAGCGAGATCTGCCCGTACAGCAGGAGGCTCCGCAGCCCGTACACCGCGAGGAAGACCAGGGCCGCGGTGTTCAGCGTCTGGAGGCTGCGGGTGCGGATGATCGTGTCGATCGTCGCACCGAGGTACCGGGGGACGAACAGCTCGAGGCCGACGACGGCGAGCAGACAGACCAGCCCGCCGGCCGCGTACGCCCCGTACGGTGCGACGAACCGGCCGAGCAGACGCCAGGCGCCGGTGCTCATGCCGCTCCGGCCGCCTCCATCGCCGCGGCGACGATCGCAGACGGCGCGCCGACGTCGCGTTCATACAACTGCGCGAGGGCGGCAGACATGGCGGCCAGGGCGTCGGGGGCGTCCAGCAAGGTGTTCAGACGGTTCGCGACCTCCTCAGCCGTCCACCTGCCGATCCATTCCGGCACGATCTCGCGTCCCGCCCGCTGATTGGGGAGCGCGAGGTACCCGGCCCGCCGCAGATAGCGGTCCAGGACCATGCGTTTGATGAGGCGATGCAGGCCTGTCGCGCGCGCGATCCATTCCAGCGGTCCTTCGACGGCGGCGACTCCAATGTAATCGAGATGGACGACGGCGGCAAAGGGGATGCCCGCGGCGGCGAGTTCAAGCGTGGTGGTGCCCGGCACGCTGACGGCGAACGTGGCCCGGGCCAGCTCCGGCCAGGGATCCCCGGTGATCCAGCGCAGCGGGAGCGTGGGCCAGCGGCGTTCGGCGTCCTGCCGGGCAGCAACCAGGGCCGTCTGTGAGACAAACGGCGACACGATCACCGCGGCGTCGATGCCGGGCCGGATCGCCCGCACGGCGGCGGCGATCTCGCCGAACAGCGCCATGGCCGCGCTGAAGAGACGATCCCGGCTGCCGGGCAGGAGCATCAGCACCTCCGGCGGGTGCGATGCCGCCGTCTCCGGTACATCAGTCTGCGCCGGATCACTCGCTGCGCTTGGGTTCTGGGCCCGCCCTGAACCACTCGATACGCTCGGGTTCAGGGCGAGCCGGCGCGCCAGGGCGGGACGGGCGGCCCTCGGATCGCCGGTCACCGAGATCTTGGCCGCCGGCACACCCCGTGCTTGGAGCGCGGCCGCGTGCGCGTCGGTAGGCACCAGGATGCGGCCGAAGCGTCGATGCCGCGTCGCAATCAGCGGCGTCTCACTGAAGGCGCACGCCGGAATCCGCAGGCGGTCGGCGAGCCGTCCCGACAGCCAGGGGTCGCCTCCCAGATGCACCAGGACGGCATGCGGAGAGACCTCAAGCGATCCTACGCCGGCCGCCAGCCGCAGGCAGTCGCCGGGGGGGAGGATGCGGTCGAACAGGTTCCAGGACCGCGCCGTGTCGAGTTCGGTCCCACCGGCAAACTGCGTCGGCAGGAGGGCCAGCGTCAGCCGCACCGGCTGCCCGTTCGTGCGGGCCGCAGCTTTCGCCGCCTCGGCGGTCGGCCGGATCCAGCCGGCGAGTTCCCCGGGCCCGTTTCCGGCAAGGATGAGTTCTGTCTGCATCGCTCCTTGATTATAGAAGATAGGCAAGAAGTCGCCGCCCCCTGGGGAAATGGAGATACGTGATGACCAGCCGGCTTGCCTACTTCGGCGTCGCCCTGGGCCTCATGCTGCTCGCACTGGCCGTCGCGGTGCGTCCGGCAGCGGCTCAAGACCAGCCCATCATCGTCGAGGCCGACCAGATCGTCTACGATCAGGCGCAGCAGCGCATCGACGCGGCGGGCAATGTCAGAATCCGGTACCGCGGCGTCGCCATTCGCGCGGACCGTGCCACGATCGATCTCGCCGCCCAGCGCCTGCAGGCCACCGGCAACGTCGTCGTGATCGACGAACAGGGACAGACACTCCGGGGTCAGACTCTCACGTATGACTTCCAGGCCCGGCGGGCCGAACTGTCCCCGGCGGCGACGACCGTCAACGGCGTGAACGTCCGCGGGGAACGCGTGATCGCGGAACCGTCGCGCATCCTGGGGACCGCCGCGACGTTTACGACCTGCGATCCCGACCAGCCGGCCTACCGTGTGACCGCCCGTGAAGTCGAAGTGATTCCGGGCGACCGGCTGATCGCCCGTCAGGCCTCGTTGTGGTTGGGCTCGGTGCGGCTGTTCACCCTGCCGCAGCTGACGGTGTCCCTGAGGACGGCGGAGGCCACCGCGCGAAGTTTTCCCACCGGCGGCCACTCTCCGGGGGAAGGGTTCTGGGTCCAGTACGCCTGGGAGACGCCGGTGGGAGCGGGAACGGGCCGACTGTTCGGACGCCTGGGAACGCTGTCCGCGCAGGGCGGCGCGCAGCTGCTCGCGTACCCAGTCGGATCGTTCGGCGCGTCGGTCTCAGCAACGCTGCAGGCCGGATGGCTGCTGCGCAACGGGTGGGGCAGCCCACTGATCTCCCGGATCCGGTATCGCCTGGCCCTCGACATCCCGCCGCTCCAGCTCACGCCGTCGCTGACCTGGCAGGCGGGGGTGTCATGGCAGGATACGTTCTATGGGACCGGACAGCGCCAGTCGATTGCCCACGCGGACACGGCCTTCACGTATCGACTCGATGACCACGCGCGCGTGCGATTGCGCGCCGTGCTGACGTCGGTCAGCGGGACCTCGCCGCTGTGGTTTGACACGCTGGAGGCCAGCCGGCGCCCGAACCGTCTCGAAGCGCTGTACCTCTGGCGCGGCGAGCGGGGCGGCATCGACACGCACTGGCAGACCGGCCTGATCTTCCACCTGTCGGACGGCACGACGTCGGTGCTGGCCGAGTACGGGCGGCGGGCCGCCGACCGCTTTCACTGGAGCGTCGGGACCCAGTACAATCTCGTGACGCACACCGTGCGTCTGTTCACTGACAGTGGATTCGCCCTCACGCCGCGCACGTACGTCACGGTGCAGGCGGACTACAACGTCACGCGCGCCCGGTTCAAGGAACTCGACCTGCTGGTCCGCACGCGCCTGTGCGACTGCATCGGTGTGGCCTTCCGGTACCGTGTCATCCGGCGAGAGTTCTGGCTGGAGGTCGGCGTCCTGCCCGCGGCGCCGGCCCCGACGACGACACCGTGACGGACATCCCCCCCGCGATCTTCCGAGAGTACGACATCCGAGGTGTCGTGGGATCCGAGATCACGCCGGATACCGCATCGCGTATTGCCCGGGCATACGCGGCCTTCCTGCGGGGGGCGGGCGTGTCCGACGTGGTGGTGGGTCGGGACAATCGCGAAAGTTCACCTGTCCTCCGCGACGCCGTCGTCGATTCACTGGCCGCGTCGGGGTGCCGGGTCACCGATATCGGCACCGTCATCACCCCGGTCTTCTACTTTGCCCGAGTGCACTGGACCATCGACGGCGGGGTCATGATCACGGCGAGTCACAATCCTCCCCAGTTCAACGGGTTCAAACTCGCGCACGGCTTTGCGACGCTGTACGGGGACCAGATCCAGCGCATCCGTGCGCTCGCGGAGCAGGGGACTGTCGTGACCGGTCCCGGCACGGTCACCGACCGCGACATCGTCCCGGCGTATCTGGCCATGCTGCGCGAGAAACTCGTCCTGGGCCCCCGGCGCCTGAAAGTGGTGGTCGACTGTGGCAACGGCACGGCCGGGTTCGTCGCCCCGCAGGCGCTGGCGCAACTGGGCTGCGAGGTCATTCCGCTGTACTGTGACCCCGACCCGGCGTTCCCGCATCATCACCCCGATCCGGTCGATCCGAAGAACCTGGCGGACCTGATCACCGCGGTCCGCGCGGCGCACGCCGACGTTGGCATCGCCTTCGACGGCGACGGCGACCGCATCGGCGTCGTCGACGAGCAGGGGACCATCCTCTGGGGCGACACGCTGATGATTCTGTTCTGGCGGGAAATTCTGCCGAAGTACCCCGGCGCCGTGGGGATCGTCGAGGTCAAGTGCTCCCAGGCTCTGTACGATGAAATTGCCAGGCTCGGCGGGCGGCCGATGTTCTATAAAACGGGGCACTCGCTCATCAAAGCCAAAATGAAGGAACTCGGCGCCGTCTTCACCGGCGAAATGTCGGGACACATGTTCTTCGCGGATGAATACTTCGGCTACGATGATGCGGTGTACGCGGCAGGCCGGCTGCTGCGGATCCTCTCCCACACAGACCGGCCGCTGTCGGCGCTCATCGCCGACGTACCCCGATACTACGCGACGCCGGAGGTGAGAGTCGAGTGCGCCGACGACGTGAAGTTCGACGTCGTGCGGCGGATAAGCGAAGAGTTCAAACGCACTCACAATGTCATCGATATCGACGGCGCCCGCGTACTGTTCGAGGACGGCTGGGGACTGATCCGGGCCAGCAACACACAGCCGGCCCTGGTTGTTCGGGCGGAGGCGACGACGGCGGCGGGGCTGCAGGCCATCAAGCGGACGATCGCGCAGGCGCTGGCGGACGAACCCGCCGTCGGTCCTCTCCGGTGGTAGGGTTGCCCCGCATCCGGCCGGAGCGGGCGGTGCGGGAGGCATCCCCTTGCCCGCCGGGACGATTCGGGATATAAGGTGGAAGTGCTACCATGACGCCGAACTCTGATCTGCCAACCAGTGACACGGCGAGCCTCTCGCCGGCCGCGACGGCCCCGACGTCCCTGGCGCGGTGGTATCTACCCGTCAAGGGCGTGCTCGACGTCCTGGCCGCCACCCTCGGCCTCCTGGTCTTCGGCCCATTGATGGCCGCGGTGGCGGTTGCCATCCGGGTGGATTCGCCGGGGCCGGTGATCTACCGGCAGCGGCGGATCGGCCAGTACGGGCGGCACTTCGTGCTGCTGAAATTCCGCACGATGCGGGTCGGCACGCCGGAAGTCGCGTCGGAGGAGATGCGCGACGAGGACCGCCGCCGCTACACCACCCGGGTCGGGGCTGTGCTGCGCAAGTGGACCCTCGACGAACTCCCCCAGTTGTTCAACGTGCTGGCCGGCGACATGAGCCTGGTGGGCCCGCGTCCGGCACTGTACAATCAGTACGACTTGATCGCAATGCGCCGCGCCGCCGGAGTCGATCGCGTACGTCCCGGCATGACCGGGCTGGCGATCGTGAAGGGCGGGTTCACCCTCTCCCTGGAAGAGAAAGTCGCCTACGATGCGGCCTACGTCCGGCGGATGTCGCTGGGGATGGATCTCCGCTGCATCGTGAAGAGCCTGCGCCGGGTGACCAAAGCGGGCGCGAGGGGCATGCGCCGGTGAAGGCCATCATTCCGGTCGCCGGCATGGGCACCCGCCTCCGGCCCCACACGCACACCCAGCCGAAGGCCCTCATGCATGTGGCGGGCAAGCCGATCCTCGCTCACATCGTTGATGAACTCCTCACGCTGGGGATCACCCAGGTCGTGTTCGTCGTGGGACACTTGGGGGAGAAGGTCGAAGGCTACGTGCGCGAGCACTACGCGGCCCTGCGCACGGATTTCATCCCCCAGGGCGAGCCGCTGGGCAACGGCCACGCGGTCTATGTCGCGCGGGAGTTTCTCGACGCGGAGCCCGCGCTGATCCTGTTCGGCGACACGATCGTCCGGGGCGATCTGGCCGGGTTGGTGTCCGGCCGCGAATCCCTGGTCGGGGTGAAGGAGGTCGCCGACCCGCGGCGGCTGGGCGTCGTCGAGCTTGACACCGACGGGTACGTCCGCCGCCTGGTGGAGAAACCGGAGCGGCCGCCGTCGAACCTGGCGGTCATCGGGGCCTACTTCATCAAGGAGGGCCGCCTGCTGCGCGCGGCGCTGGAGCGGCTGGTGCAGGAGGACCGCCGGTCGCGCGGCGAGTTCTGGCTGGCCGATGGGCTGCAGTTGATGATCGACGGGGGCGAACGGATGGGTGTGTTCCCGGTCGAGCACTGGTACGACTGCGGCACGGCGGAAGCGCTGCTGGAAGCCAACCGCGATCTCCTCGACACCATGCAGCCTCCCCGGTGGACCGACGGCGCCATCGTGCTTCCCCCGTCCTACATCAGTCCCGCCGCGGTCGTGGACGGTTCGGTGATCGGCCCGCACGTTTCGATCGCCGAAGGGGCCCAGGTGGTCAATTCAGTCATCCGCGACTCGATTATCAACGCGCATGCGCAGGTCGACGGGGCGCTGCTGGAGCACTCCCTCGTGGGGGAACACGCCGTGGTCCGCGGGCGGCCGGGCCGGATCAACGTCGGGGAATCGTCCGAACTGGAACTGCGGTAGGGGAACTCTTTCCGCGGATTTACGTTGAAGCCTGGCATGAGATGGCTCGGCTTTCTCCTCATCCTGATCCTGGCGTATCCGCTCGCGCCGGCCACGGCGGCACCGGGACTGGCGGTCAGCGTCAGGAACTACGGGGCCCGCGGCGACGGGACCACGGACGACACGGCGGCCATTCAGCGTGCGATCGATGCCGTGGCCGCCGCCGGCGGCGGGACCGTGACGCTGCCGGCTGGGACGTACCGTGTCGCCTCGCCGCTCAAAGGCACCCCGCTCTATCCCATCGTCGTGCGCCTGCGGTCCCATGTGGCCCTCGTCGGGAGCGGTGCCGCGTCGGTCATTCGACTCGATCCGGTCCCGCCGAGCCAGGATACCGTCTGGCTGTTGGCGACCTGCGATCCCAGGCGGGCCGGCTGCGACGGCCCGACGAGGAACATCCGCCTTGAGAATCTCGTCATCGACGGCAGCCGCGCACGCCAGCCGGTCCGCGATGGACGGGAAAGCCAGCACATGCACGGCGTGATGCTGGTCGCGTCCTCCGACGTCCGGATCCGCGGCCTGATCGTGCGGGATGTCGCCGGAGATGGGATCTACACGTATCGTGACAACCGTCGCCTGATCGTGGAACAGAGCACCTTTCAGCGCATCCGGCGCGTGGGCATCAACTTTGCCGGCACCAGCCAGTCGGCCGCGCGGGACAACCGGATCGAGAGCGCGCAGTGGGCGTTGAAGATGGAACTCGACGGTCCGGCGGAGCGCTCGGTCTCTGGGAACGAGTTCCGGCGCAACGTGGCCACAGACGTCTTTGGGGGGATCGCGATCACCAAGAGCGACGAGCGCCGCCTCGCGACGCATGCCCGCGCGAGCGACATGGTGATTGCCGACAATGACTTCACCATCACGAGCGACCGCGCCGACCGGATCGGCATCATCGTGACCGGGGTCGATCGCGTGCGCGTGACCGGGAACCGCGTGGCCGGGAATCTCAACCGCGGCCTCAGCGCCGTGGACGACGTCTCCGGTCTGCTCATCGAGAACAATGAGTTCGTGACGGCGTCCGGGAGCCCCGGGGGAACGGCCGCCTCGGCCGCCTGCATCCGGGTCGGCGGCCGCAGCCTGGGCACGGCCGACATCCGATCGATCACCATCAGAGGGAACACCCTGTCGACGTGCCGCGTCGGTGTCCACCTGGCCAGATCCGGCAACGTGCACGTTGCGGACGTTACGATCAGCGGGAACACGTTTGTCGGAAACAGTGTCGCCGGCATCCTCGTGGACTCCGCCGCCGGCATCGTGAACCTGGTGATCGGCAGCAATAGCTTCCGCCAAACTCCCAACCAGGTCGTCCGCCGATAGCCCCGGGTCCCTTGATCGCCTGATCGTGGAATGCTACGATTAGGCCCGGTTTCTCAGAAGGGATTGGACCCATGAAGACCGAGATGACTCCAGCAGTGGGGAAACGGCAGTGGTACCTGGTCGATGCGGACGGCATGGTGCTCGGACGGCTGGCCACCCGCGTCGCCGGGATCCTGCGCGGCAAGCACAAACCGTCCTTCACGCCGCACCTCGACACCGGGGACGGCGTCGTCGTCATCAACGCCGAGAAGGTGCGCGTCACCGGCCGCAAGGCGGACCGTGAGATCGTCTACCGCCATTCCGGCTATCCGGGGGGCCTGAAGGCCGTGGGATTGGGTGATCTGCTGCGGACCCGACCGGAACGTGTCATTACCAATGCGGTACGGGGGATGCTGCCCAAGACTCCGCTCGGCCGCCGGATGTTGAAGAAGCTGCGGGTGTATCGCGGTGCCGAGCATCGCCAGACGGCGCAGAAGCCGACGAAACTTGAACTGAAGCCAAAGTCAGATGTTCTGAAGGCATTTGAAGAAGCGATGGGTAGTTGAGACTGGCGATTGAGGTGACACTTTGGCAACACAGAATATGACGTTGGGCACCGGCCGCCGCAAGGAGTCGGTGGCGCGGGTGCGTTTGCAGCCGGGCAGCGGGCGCATCCTCATCAACGAGCAGCCGATGGATGACTACTTCAGGACCCGCTCCCTGCAGGCGGCCGTGCGGCTGCCCCTGGTCGTCGCCAACGCCGAGGGACGCTACGACGTCCTGGCGACCGTGATTGGCGGGGGGATCGTCGGTCAGGCGGGGGCCGTGCGGCACGGCATCGCCCGGGCGCTCGCCGCGGGCGAAGACACGTTCCGGCCGGCGCTGCACAAAGCCGGATTGCTGACGCGTGATCCGCGCATGAAGGAACGGAAGAAGTACGGGCGAAAGCGGGCGCGGAAGGGTTTCCAGTACTCGAAGCGGTAATTACAGAGCACGCCCACGGGAGAGGGTGCAGGAAGGCAGAGACCCGGTGCGGGTCTGTGCCTTCTTGTGTTTGTGGTGGTCGCCGGCGGTGGTGATGCGAATGACACGACAGATGGGGATACTGGTGATGATCGCCGTGCTCACCGCCGGGCTGGCTGCCCCGGTGGGGGCCCAGACGCGCACGCACGTCGTCCAGGCGGGCGAGAACCTCTACCGCATCGCGCTGAAGTATGGCGTCGGCGTCGACGAGTTGATGCGTGCGAACGGCCTGGTCGATCCACGCCAGCTCCGGGTCGGGCAGGTGCTGGTGATTCCCGATCCCGGTCCGCAGGACGCCGGCCTCATCACGGCCGCCACGTATGTGGTGCAGCGTGGAGATACCCTCTACGGCATTGCCCGCCGGTCAGGCACGACCGTGCGTGCCCTGATGGATGCGAACCAGCTTGCCACGGAAGCCATCTACGTCGGGCAGCGGCTGGTGATTCCCGCGAGGCCGCCTCAGGCCCCTGGGGCCGGGCTCGGCGTGGCGCTCAACCCGCGGCACGTCATCGGGACGACGCTTCCCGCCCCGCGGCCCCTCCGTGTGCGCCGCGGTCCTCGCATGTACGAGACGATCCTGGCCCTGGTGGCCGCCGAGACGCCGCTGCGAATTGTCAGCCACCTCATGGGTTGGTTTTCCGTGACCCTGCCGTCCGGGGAGACCGGATGGGTGCGCGAGGTCGATCTCGCAGCGCCCAACCGGCCGGCCGCCCAGCTCCCCCAGGTCATCCGCTCGGTGGAAGGCCGGCAGATCGTCGCCGAGGCCATGCGGTATCTGGGTGCCCGGTACGTCTGGGGTGGGGAGTCCGCCCGCGGCGTCGACTGCTCGGGATTCGTGTACGTGGTCTTCTCGGCCTATCTCCCGGGGCTCCCGCGCATGAGTTCGTTCGACTACTTCAAGCTGGGTGTGCCGCTTCAACGCGCGAATCTGGAGCCGGGTGATCTGGTCTTCTTCACGACATACGCCCCCGGGCCGTCGCACGTCGGCATCTACCTCGGCGACGGCAAATTCATTCACGCGTCGTCCAGCCAGGCTCGCGTGATCGTCACGGCGCTCGATGATCCCTACTATGCCGCCCGCTTCCTTGGGGCCCGTCGGCTGACGAAACCCTGATCGGCGATGGTGGATCTCGGATGGATGATGGTGGATATCAAGGGAACACAGGGTGGTGCAAGAACATGACAGGTAGACGTGACCAGCACTCCACCATCCGCCATCGACCATCCACCATCCTCCCAGGCCCGCCCCCGTGTCTTGATCCTCGGG
>DATDQT010000139.1:0-3386 GCA_035292085.1 bacterium | reverse complement strand
CACCGCCCGAAAGAGCACCGCAAGACCGGCCACCGCCCAGGAGAGCGGCTTCAGGATGTAGATGAAGAGGAGGTCGACGTACCCGAGCGCCCGCTTCAGCCAGATCAGCCGGCGGCCCAATCGCTGGAAGGCCGCGCTGCGCCCGTACCAGAGCGTCAGGACCAGGATGGAGAACGAGATGAGGAAGCGCTGCACGTCGGAGGGGCGGACGTGATAGCCGAACCAGGCGAAGGCATCCTCCACGATCAGCCCCAGCCCGATGCTCAGCACCAGCAGATATGCCGCCGCCTCCAGTACCGGATAGCGTTCGATCAAGTAGACGAAGATACCGGCGGCGAAACGCATGGTGACGATGCCCAGGGCCACCCCGGTCATGACCACCCAGAACTCCCGCGAGAGCGCCACCGCGGCGACGACGTTGTCCAGGCTGAAGGCCAGGTCGGCCAGTTCCACCCCCAGGACCACCGACCAGAAGGTGCGTCCCATCTTGGGCAATGGTTCCCCGCGCGCCTCCGCGGCGGCCGCACGCGCCTCGGCCGGCGTTTCCCCCAAGTGGTCGACGGCGAGCTTGATCAGGTAGAGGCCGCCCAGCAGCAGCAGCCAGCGGTTCTGGATCACCCAGGTCGCGATGAAGAGCATCGACCCGCGGCCGAGGTACGCGCCGAGCAGCCCGACCTTCAATGCCGCCGGACGCTGCCCGCCGAGCAGGCGGTGGATGGGTCTCTGCAGGAAACGCAGGAAGCGCGGCCAGGGGATCGGGTCGTGCCGGGGCAGGTGCGAGACCATCGCCCCCAGCACCGCCGCATTATCAATGGAGAGAATGCCCTCCAGATAGATGAGCTGGAGGATGATCAGCAGGACGGAGATGAAGTCGCGATCCACTCTTTGAGTGTACCTTAGGCAGACGCGCGCCGGGAACCGCTAGACGAAGAGCGTGCGCAGAAACAGCAGGCCGACCATCAGGCCCAGCAGCACCAACGCGGCGAGCCCGAAGATCTCCTCGAGCAGCGCCACTTGCCACACCACCGCGGCGATGAGCCCGCCCACGCTGACGATCAGCAAGGCGACCAGCACGACTAGCCCTCGGTCGATCGGCGTCGGTCCCGCAAACCACAGGCGATGTGGTTCCTCCGCACTCTCCTCGGCGAGGTAGTAGGGGACATCGCTGACCACGGTGACCCGCGTCCCCTGCCGGCGGCGGAAGTACAGCGCCGCTTTCATCATGAACGCGTTCTGGTTGTGCAGCAGGAAGTGCCACCAGCGGGAGGGCACGAACTCGGGCAGGACGACGGTGAGCTGCTGGTCGAAGCCCACCTCCCACTCCAGGTCGTCCAGGTACTGCAGGAACGGCCGCAGCACCGAGCGGTAGGGCGACTCCAGAACTTTCAGCGGGACCCCCACGCCCCAGCGCTCCCACTTCGTGCGCACCTCCGCGGTCTCCCGTGGGTCGATGTCCACGATCACGGCTGTGGCGTCGTTGCTGAGGGATTTGGCGTAGCGCAGCGCCGGGATCACGCCCCGGTTGATCCCGGCAACGGGGACCACCACCTTGTGGTGCAGCATCGCCGCCGGCAGGCGGGCTCCCTCCAGCGTCAATTGGCGCGCCACCTCCCGGTAGTGCAGCCAGATGCCGCGCATGAACAGGACGATGGCGGGGATGAGCAGGGCGACGATCCAGGCGCCCTGCTTGAACTTGGCCAGCACGACGACGACCAGGACGATACTGGTGGCCGCGGCGCCGAGCAGGTTGAAGACGATGCTGTGCATCCAGCCCCGACCGCGCTCCCGCCACCACTTCCGCACCATGCCGCTCTGGGAGAGGGTGAACGAGACGAAGACGCCGACCGCGTACAGCGGAATCAGGGAGTGCGTACTGGCCTTGAAGATGTAGATCAGCAAGCCGGAGAGGAGCGCCAGCAGGATAATCCCGTTGACGAAGACCAGCCGGTCGCCCAGGTTGGCCAGCTGGCGCGGCAGGAACCGGTCGCGCGCCAGGATCGATGAGAGGCGGGGGAAGTCGGCGAAGCTCGTGTTCGCCGCCAGGATCAGGATCAGCGCCGTCGCGACCTGCATCATGTAGTAGAGCGAGCCGCCACCGAACACCGCCCGGGCGATCTGCGACACGACGGTCTCATGCTCCAGCGGCACGATGCCAAAGCGCCGGGCGAGGAAGGTCACACCCAGCACCAGGACTCCCAGGATGGCCGCCATCCAGATCAAGGTAATCCCGGCGTTTCGCGCCTCTGGCTTGCGGAAGGCCGGGACGCCGTTGCTGATCGCCTCGACGCCGGTCAGCGAGGCTGAACCGGAGGCGAAGGCCCGGAGGACCACAAAGAGGGTGAGGGCCTGAAACGGGCCCGCCGCCTGCGCCGGAAGTCGCGGCGGCGATGCCGGCGTCCCCCACGCACGCAGCAGGCCGAGGACGAGCATCAGGAACATCATCGTGATGAAGAAGTAAACCGGGACGCTGAAGATGGTGCCGGACTCGCGCACGCCGCGCATGTTGATCACCGCGATGAGGGCGAGGGCCGCCAGGGCCAGCGTGACCCGGTGGGCGAAGAGCTCCGGGAAGGCGGAGGTGATCGCGGCGATCCCCGCGGAAACGCTGACGGCCACGGTCAGGACATAGTCGGTAAGCAGCGCGGCGGCCGCCACCAGCCCGGGCAACACGCCCAGGCTGCTGTGGGCGACGATGTAGGCCCCGCCGCCCGATGGGTAGGCGTGGACGGTCTGAAAGTACGAGAAGGCCACCAGCGTCAGGACGACCGTGATGGCTACGGCCACCGGGAAGGCGAATCCCAGCGCCGCCGGCCCTGCCACCATCAATGCCAGGAGGATCTCTTCCGGACCGTACGCCGAGGAAGAGAGCGCATCGGAGGAGAAAACGGCGAGCCCCTGGATCTTGTTCAGCCGCTCGTGGGCCAGGCGGTGGGTGGGGAGCGGGTGCCCGATCAGGACCCGCTTCACGTAGCTTAAGGCCATCGCGCTGTCTCTGGCGTTCCCTAACCCTCCGCCGCCCTGGCGCCGGCCGCCGGGGCTTCGGCGGCGCGAAGCGAAGACCGCCGGTTCAAGTAGACGGCGACCACGATCACCAGCAGCGCCACCCCAACGACGATGCCGCGCGTCATTCCCGACAGCGGCTGGATGATCACCGGGGCGATCAGAATCGCCACCAGGTTCATCACCTTGATCAGCGGGTTGAGCGCCGGCCCGGCGGTATCTTTGAGGGGATCGCCCACGGTGTCGCCGATCACGCCGGCCTTGTGCGCCTCCGAACCCTTCCCGCCGAGGTATCCGGCCTCGATCTTCTTCTTGGCGTTGTCCCAGGCGCCGCCGGTGTTGGCCATGAAGACGGCCAGCAACTGCGCCGTGAGGATCGCCCCGGC
>DATDQT010000138.1:0-11095 GCA_035292085.1 bacterium | reverse complement strand
GGGCTGATCTCCGCCGCGGTCAGGGTGGCGTTGTCGAGGATCGCCGACACCATGTTGATCCAGTACAGCAGCCGCGCGTCGAGCGCGATGATGTAGCGGTCGATGACCGGCTTGAACCCCTCGCCCAGCAGCGTCAGGGCCATGATGAAGACGAACACCTTGACGGCGCGGACGACGACGTCGCGGTAGGTCTCGGCCGACGCCGCCTCGGCCAGCGTGGCCCCATGGTACCGCAGTGGGAGAAACCCGCTCCAGACGCCGATGACGACGATCCCCGGGACGACCAGCGGTCCCAGCAGCCGCATCAGGAACCAGAAATCCTGACCGAGCTTGGCCGTCGCAATCGTCGACAGCGGTTCGCCGATCGGCGTGAGCGCCGCCCCCAACCCGATCGCCATGCAGGCGAAGACGACGAGCCGCGACTCATCCTCGCGCTGGAACCGCATGGCCCCGATCAGTTCCACGAGGACCAGGGACGCGATGATCACGGTAATGACGCTGCTCACCAGGGCCAGCACGGCCACCACCACGATCACCACCACCCGCATCGGGAGCACGAGCCGCAGTTTCACCAACCCTTCCCCGATCGAGCTGCGGAACCACTTGAACAACAGGCCGGAGAAGAACACGGCGGCGGTGATCGGCAGGGGATGGACGAGGGCATCGCGGACCAGCCCGCGCGACAGCACGCCCGCGGCCAGCGCGGACAGGAGGCCCATCACGAACAGGAACACCTCGAGGTTCCGTTCCACGCGGTGGGACAGCAGCGGAAGCGCCAGAACCAGGAGCAGGATGATCAGGTCGACGATGATGACGAAATCCACAACGGCCTCGATTATACTCGGAAACCAGTTGTCATTGCGAGGAGCAAAGCGACGAAGCAATCTCTGCACCGGCGGAGGCTGGGATCGCTTCGCTGCGCTCGCGATGACAGGTGGAATTCTAGCGTTGGAACAGGACCGCGGTGCGTGCGGGGGGAGCGATGATTTCCAGGCGGGACATCGAGTCGATGTCGTCGGTATCCAGATCCTCGCGAATGGTCAGCACGTCGGCCGCCCCCAGCACGTGCGGGAGCACCAGCCGAGTGTCCGGCATGACCGGCAGGTCGTCTAGCCGGTCGAGGTCGACCCACGCGAGATCGCCCTCATCTGAGGCCACCGGCTCGCCCACCGGCACCGGCGCGGTGAACGTGTAGAGCATCCAGATCTGACCGGTATCCCGCGCGACGACCACCCACACAGCCCGCAGCTGCGGAGACTCCACGGTCAGGCCCGTTTCCTCATACACCTCACGGAGGCAGGCGGCGAAGGGGTCTTCCCCGGGCTCGAGTTTGCCGCCGACACCGTCCCAGCGGCCCGCGTTCGGCGCCTTGCGCCGGTGGATCAACAGCACCCGGCGGCCGTCATGAATGAAGCACAACGTGAGCAGTGAAATCACGCGGCGTCAATCCCCGCGCGAAGTGTTCCGGCCAACTGCGCCAGCCGGCTGATCCCGTCATCGCGCTGTTCGAGCGCGGCTACCAGGGCGCTGCCGACGATCACGCCGTCGGCGATCTGCGCGACCCGACGGGCCTGTTCCGGTGTCGACACGCCGAACCCGACGCAGATGGGCGTGTCGGTCAGCCGCTTGATCCGCGACACAAGCGCCTCGAGATCCGCGGAGAGCTGCTCGCGGACGCCGGTGACCCCGGTCAGCGAGACACAATAGATGAAACCTGAAGACCGGTCCGCCACCAGACGGATCCGCTCGTCGGTGCTCGTCGGTGCCAGGAGAAAGATCGTATCCAGGCCCACTGGGCGCGCCGCCGCAATAAGTTCGCCTGCTTCGTCCGGGGGCAGGTCAGGCACGACGATCCCGTCGACCCCTGCTCCAGCAGCATCGTGACAGAATCGATCCCGACCATAGCGGAGGATCGGGTTGAAGTACGACAGGAGCACGACGGGAATTTCCAGTGCGGGTCCCAGGCGCCGGGCCAGGTCCAACACGTCGGTCACGGTGATTCCTTGCAGCAGCGCGCGATGCGCGGCGCGCTGGTTGATCGGACCATCGGCGATGGGATCAGAAAACGGAACGCCGAGTTCGAGGAGGTCCGCGCCGGCACGCGCCAGCGCCTGGGCCGCCTGCTCCGTCGCCGCGAGAGTGGGATCACCGGCGACGATAAACGGGATAAATGCGCGCCGGCCAGCCGCCCGCAGTCTGGTAAACGTACTCTCAATGCGGCTCATGTGTCTGATATCCGGGCCCCATGATACGCGACACGTGCTGGACGTCTTTGTCGCCGCGGCCGGACAGACCGAGGATGATTGTGCGATCCTCTCCCAGCGCGGGCGCCAGAGTCCGGAGATACGCGACCGCATGCGCGGGTTCGAGGGCGGGGATGATGCCTTCGGTTTCCGCCAGCATCCGGAACCCGGCCAGCGCCTCCTCATCGCTGACCGCGACGTACTCGGCCCGTCCGTCGTCTTTGAATAGACTGTGCTCAGGGCCGACACCGGGGTAGTCGAGCCCGGCGGACACCGAGTGCGTCTCGATCACCTGCCCGGCCTCATCCTGCAGGAGGTAGGAGTATGCCCCGTGCAGCACACCGGGCACCCCCGCGACCAGCGTCGCGGCATGGTGTCCCGGTGACAGGCCCATACCCCCCGCTTCGACGCCGACCATTCGGACCGCCGCGTCGTCTTTGAACGGGTAGAACAACCCCATCGCGTTGCTGCCGCCGCCGACGCACGCCACCAGGCAGTCGGGCAGCCGGCCGGTCGCGTCGAGCGCCTGCGCTCTGGCTTCGCGCCCGATGACCGACTGGAAGTCGCGCACCAGCGTCGGGTACGGGTGGGGCCCGACGACGGATCCGATGACGTAGAACGTCGTGCGCACGTTGGTGACCCAATCCCGCAGCGCCTCGTTGATCGCGTCTTTGAGCGTCCGGCTGCCGCTGTCGACCTCGATGACCCGCGCGCCCAGCAGGCGCATCCGGAACACGTTGAGTTCCTGACGCGCCATGTCTTCCGACCCCATGTAGACGTCGCAGTCCAGCCCGAACAACGCCGCGGCCGTAGCGGTCGCCACCCCGTGCTGCCCGGCGCCGGTCTCGGCGATGACGCGGCGCTTGCCCATCCGGCGCGCCAGCAGGACCTGCCCCAGCGTGTTGTTGATCTTATGCGCGCCGGTGTGCAGCAGGTCTTCTCGCTTGAGGTAAATGCGCGCGCCCCCGAGTGTCTCGCTCAACCGGCGGGCAAAGTACAGGGGCGTCGGCCTTCCGCAATACTCGGTCAGGTAGTACCCGAGCTCGCTCTGAAACGCCTCATCGTGCGAGTACTGCGCGTACGCGGCCTCCAGTTCGTCGAGGGCCGGGATCAGTGTCTCGGGCACGTAGCGGCCGCCGTATTTTCCAAAGCGACCCTTTTTGATCCCGTTACTCATCGCACACCAGCGCTGCATCACCGCATGTGGTTACGAGTAGGCAGTAAGCAGTAGGCAGTACGCAGGAACGACTAATCCGATCGTCTTGGCTGCCTACTGCATACTGCCTACTGCTTACTGGTTTCATGAGCCCGTCTCACAAACTCCCGAATTTTCGCCGGGTCTTTGCGCCCATCCGTCTCGACCCCGCTGCTGACGTCGACGCCGTACGGCCGCACGCGTGCGATGGCCTCCGCAATGTTGTCCGGGGTGAGGCCACCCGAGAGGATGATCCGGTACCGTCCGTTCAGGCCGGCGGCCAGATCCCAGTTGAAACGGCGGCCGGTGCCCCCGGCGACTTCGGGATCGAAGCTGTCCAGCAGAAACCCACTGACGCGATAGTCACCCATCGCCTCAAGAGACGACGCATCTTTGACCCGGATGGCCTTGATCACCGGCAGTCCCAGCCCGGCGCAGAAGTCCGGGTCCTCCGCACCGTGGAGCTGCACCGCGTCCAGGCGCACCGCGTCGGCGTGGTGACGGACGGTCTCCGCGTCGGAATCCACAAACAGCCCGATCTTGGCGATAAACGGAGGCAGCGCCGCAGCGATCTGCTGCGCCTGTTCCAGCGAAACTCGCCGCCGGCTGGGCGCGAAGACCAGCCCGATGGCGTCGGCGCCGGCCTCGGCCGCAGCCAGGGCATGTTCGACTTCTGAAATTCCGCAGATCTTGACTCTAACCATTGCCTTCTTCAGTCATTGCGAGGAGCGTGAGCGACGAAGCAATCCCAGCGCTGAGATTGCTTCGCTTCGCTCGCAACGACACCAAGGTCACTTTCATCGCACCCCCATCTTCTGCTGCGCTTCCGCCAGCGTCTGCTGCGCCACCGGACGCGCGCGGGCGGCCCCGTCGGCGAGCGTGTCGCGCAGCGTGTCGGGCCGTGCGATCAATTCCGCATAACGCGCCCGGATGGGCGCGAACCGCTCCACCATCGCGTCGGCCAGCACCTGCTTCATGTCGCTGTACCGGATCGTGCCCGTCTGGTATGCGTCCACGAACTCCGGGTACCGGGACGGTGCGAAGACGTCCAGCAGGGTGAACAGGTTGGCGACGCCGGCCGTGGCGTCGTCCAACCGCGATCCCCGTGCCGGCGGGCCGGGATCCGTCACCGCGGTCTTCACCTTCCTGCGGATCTGGTCTTCGGGCTCAACGAGCGCGATGTAGCTGCCGGGAACACTCTTGCTCATCTTCTTTGCCGGATCGTTGAGCGCCATGACCCGCGCCCCTTTGGTCAGCCGGACCTCCGGGATTGGGAACGTCTCGCCGAACTGCTTGTTGAAGCGCTCGGCGACGTCGCGCATGAGCTCCACGTGCTGCACCTGATCGTCCCCGACCGGAACGACCGACGCCTTGTAGAGCAGCACGTCGGCCGCCATCAGCACCGGATAGTTGAGCAGCCCGGCCATCACCCCGTGCCGTGCCCGGCGGCCTTTCTCCTTAAACTGCGTCATCCGCTCGAGCTGGCCCAGCGGCGTGATGACGTTCAACAGCCATGCCAGTTCACTATGTTCAGGCACGTGCGATTGCACGAACAGCACTGATCGCGCCGGATCGATCCCGGCGGCGATGTTGGCGGCGGCTGCGTCCAGCACCCGCTGCGGGAGTTCTGCCGGCTCGTACTCCGTCGTGATGGCATGGAGATCGACGATGCAGAAGTACGACTCGAACTCCCGCTGCAGTTCGGCCCACTGCCGGATCGCGCCGACGTAGTTGCCCAGGTGGATCACCCCGGTCGGCTGAATGCCGGAGAACACCCGGGTCCGCCGCGGCGCGGTGTCCGGCCGTTGTACCTGTGGTTGAACTTTCTGCATCACATCCCCCTCAGTTCACGAAGTTTCGCCGCGGGATCCGGACTCGCCATGAGCGCGGTCCCGATCAGGACAGCGTCCACGCCGAGCCGCTCCGCCTGCTCGACCTGGGCCCGGCGCTCGAACCCGCTCTCACTGACGACCAGCACGCCCGCCGGAATCAGCGGCCGCAGCCGCGCGGTCGTGTCCAGATCCACCCGCAGCGTCCTCAGGTCCCGGTTGTTGATGCCCACGATGTCGGCGCCGGCGTCCACGGCGGCGGCCGTCTCATCGGACGTGTGCACCTCCACCAGCGCCGCGAGCCCCCACCCCGCGGCGTGACCCAGAAAGTCGGCCAGCCGGCCGGCCTCGAGTACGGATGCGATGAGCAGCACCGCCGCCGCCCCGGTCGCGCGCGCTTCGTCGATCTGGTAGGCGTCGACGACGAACTCCTTGCACAACACCGGCAGGCCGCTGCCGCGGGACACGTCGTGCAGCGATTCCCACGATCCCCCGAAGTACCGGGCGTCCGTCAGTACGGAGAGGGCCGCCGCGCCCCCGGCCTCGTAGGCGCGCGCTACGGCGACCGCATCAACGCCGTTCCGGATCGTCCCCGCCGACGGGGACGATCCTTTGATCTCGGCGATGAACGATAGTCCGGGTCCGGCGATCGCCCGCCTGAAGGATGGCGGCGGCGGCGCATCCTTCGCGGCCGCGGCGACATCGCGCGGATGAACCTGGCCCTTCCGCGCCGCAACCTCCGCCCTCTTGTGAGTAAGAATCTCGTCGAGAATCACGCTTGTGCAGCTTTCGTATGCGCCCTCAGCGCCTCGAGCTTCTCGTATGCCGCGCCTGTGTCGATGGCCCGCTTCGCCAGTTCGACACCGGCGCGCCAGTCATCAGCGATGTCCGCGGCCACGAGCGCCGCGGCGGCGTTCGCCAGAATGATGTCCCGGCGCGCCCCCGCCTCGCCGCGCAACACCGCGGTCGTCACCGCCGCATTGTCGGCGGGGGTGCCCCCGGCAATCGCGGCGGGGGCGGCCTGCGACAGTCCCAGGTCCTCCGGGGTCAGCGTGTAGGTTCGCACCTGTCCGCCGCGCAGTTCGGATACCTGCGTCGGCCCCACGGTCGACACCTCGTCCAGCCCGTCGAGTCCATGCACCACGAACGCGCGGCGGGCCCCCATCTCCCCCAGCACTTCGGCCATGATCGCCGTGAGCGCGGGATCGTAGGCGCCCACGACCAGATAGCCGGCGTTGGCGGGATTGGTCAGCGGCCCCAGGATGTTGAAGACGGTCCGGATGCCGATCTCCTTCCGCGGCCCGACGGCGTGCTTCATCGCCGCGTGGTAGATCGGGGCGAACATGAACCCGATGCCGATGTCCTCGATGGAACGGCGGACGACGTCGGGCGCGACCTGGATCTGCACGCCCAGTGCTTCCAGCACGTCGGCGGCCCCGGACTGCCGGGAGACGGCCCGGTTCCCGTGCTTAGCCACGTACCCGCCGGCCGCGGCGACCACGAACGCCGTCGTCGTCGAGATATTGAACGTGCTCAACCGGTCTCCGCCGGTGCCGACGACGTCGATCAGCACGTCGGCGGTGGGCGTGATCCGCTGGGCCCGCTCCCGCATCGCGCGTGCAAACCCCGCGATCTCCGCCACGGTCTCCCCCTTCATCCGGAGCGCGGTGATCAGCGCGGCAATCTGCGCGGGCGTGGCGGCGCCGTCCATGATCTCGCCCATCGCGGCGTGCGCCTCGCCTTCCGTGAGGTCGTCCTGAGCGACCACTTTCTTCAGCGCATCTTTGACTGACACGTTGGCGCCTGCGTCCTCCGTCACGTCGCCTCCACCCCCGCGAGCCGCAGAAAGTTGCGCAGCAACTGCTTCCCGGGCGCGGTCAACACCGATTCCGGATGGAATTGCACCCCCTCCACCAGCGCCTCGCGGTGACGCAGGCCCATGATCGTGCCGTCCGCCAGATCAGCGGAGACCTCAAGCGAATCGGGCAGCGACTGCCGCTCGACAATGAGCGAGTGATAGCGGGTACCGACCAGCGGGTTGGGCAGATCTTCGTAGATGGTCCGGCCGTCGTGGCGGACCTCTGAGGTCTTGCCGTGCACCGGCTCGCTCGCCCGCACGACGCGGCCTCCAAATGCCGCCCCGATACACTGATGGCCAAGGCACACACCCAGGACCGGCACGCGGCCGGCCAGGGTCGTGATGAGCTCGTTGGAAATGCCCGCCTCCGCCGGCGTACAGGGCCCGGGGGAGAGCACCACGGCCTGGGGCCGCAAGGCCTGCACGTCCTCTACGCTGATCTGGTCGTTGCGGAATACCCGCACGTCGCCGGTCATCTCACCGAGATACTGGACGAGGTTGTACGTGAACGAATCGTAATTGTCGATGACGACAATCATGACGTCACCCGGCTTCTGCCCACCCGTTCAATCGCTCTCACGAGCGCCTTCGCCTTGTTCACCGTCTCCACGTACTCGCGCTCCGGAACGGAATCGGCGACGATGCCCGCGCCGGCCTGGACATACGCCCGGTCGCCGGCGACGACGATCGTCCGGATCGTGATGGCCGTGTCCATGTTGCCGGAGAACCCCACGTACCCCACCGCGCCGGCGTACGGGCCCCGCGCCCGCGGTTCGAGCTCGTCGATGATCTCCATCGCCCGCACTTTGGGTGCGCCCGTGACGGTGCCGGCGGGAAAACACCCCCGCAGCACGTCGAACGCATCGAGCCCGGCCCGCAGCCGCCCCTGCACGTCGGAGACGATGTGCATCACGTGCGAGAAACGCTCGATGCTCATCAACTCCGTCACGCGCACGGTGCCGTAGTCGCAGACCCGGCCGACGTCGTTGCGTCCGAGATCCACCAGCATGACGTGCTCGGCCCGCTCCTTTTCATCCGCCAGCAGCTGCGCCTCCATCGTCAGGTCATCGGCATCGGTCGCGCCGCGGGGCCGCGTGCCGGCCAGCGGGCGCGTCTCTACGACGCCCCCGTCCAGGCGCACCAGGAGTTCCGGTGACGAGCCGACGATCTTCACCCCTTCGAAATCCAAGAAGAACATGTACGGCGACGGGTTCACCGTGCGCAGGGCCCGGTAGATGTCGAGGGCGTCGACGCCGTCCAGTCCCATCGAAAACCGCCGCGAGAGCACCACCTGGAAGATGTCTCCGGCCCGGATATACTCCTTGGCCCGCTCGACCGCGCTGAGGAAATCCGCGACCGGCATGTCCGAGTCGGCGACGGGCTCCACCCGGCCGGCGCCGTTGGGTGGCAGCAGCGGCGTCCGCAGCCGGTTGTAGAGCTGTTCGACCTTCTCCACGGCCCGGCGGTAGGACACGCCGCCGTCGCCGCCGACTGGAGCGTTGGCGACAATCTTCATCGTGTGCCGCAGATGGTCGAAGATGACGACTGTGTCGGCCACGACGAGATAGCAGGTCGGCAGGCCCAGATCGTCTGCGGGGGGATGGGGCAGGCGTTCCCACGACCGCACCAGGTCATAGCCGAAGTACCCCACGGCGCCGCCGGAGAAGCGCGGCAGCGTCGGATCCACCACCACCTGATGCCGCCGCAGGATCGAGCGGGTCACCTCCAGGACATCTCCCGTGATCCGTTCGACCCGGTCATCCTCCCGGATCTCGACGTCGGTGCCCCGCGCGATGACCCGCATCATCGGGCCGGCGCCGATGAACGAGTACCGTCCCACCCGCTCTCCGCCTTCGACGCTCTCCAGCAGAAACGCGTCTCCGTCACCGCGCAGTTTGAGAAATACCGAGATCGGCGTCTCTAAGTCTGCCGGCAATTCGTACGACACCGGGACTAAGTTGCCCGATCGCGTCCGGCTCAGGAACTCGGTCTTCGACGGTGCGATATCCAGCGTCCCCGCCATCTACGTCGGCTCCTTCCGTATCCCACTTACCTCGCCAGGGTCCAGGGCATGGGCTCTCCGGCGCGCCGACTCGAGGACGGGCCGCAGGGACGTCTCTTCTGCCAGGGCCTGTTCCAGGCGGTCGAGCTCCCGCCTCACCGCGGCCAGCGCGCGAGTGATCGCCGCCGTGTTTCCGCCGCAGATCTGGACCCACAGGTCGACGGAACTGCCCGCGACCCGGGCCAGGTCGGTAAAGGCGGGCCCATGCAGGGGCAGCGCATCCGCTGCCGCCGCGTTCACCGCGGCCACGGCAACCAGGTAGGGCACGTGGCTGATCTGGGCGACCAGTTCATCGTGATCCCCCGGGGTCAGCAGGATCGGGTGCATGCCCAGGCGCTCCACGAGGATCCGCATCGCCTGCAGGGCGTCGGGATCGGTGTGGCCCGTCGGGGTCAGCAGGAATGGACGGCCGGTCAGCAGGCTCGGATCGGCGGCGTCGGCTCCCTGTCCGGCGGACCCGGCCATCGGGTGCCCGCCGACGTACCGGATGCCGGATGGGAGCCGTCCGTCCAGCTCTTTCACGATCTGTCCTTTCGTGCTCGCCACGTCGATCAGGATGCTGCCGGGCCGCATCGTTTCGGCGGCGTGCAGCGCCACGCCGACCACCGCGGCAGGTGGAACCGCGACGACCAGCAGGTCAACCTCACCGGCCCGATCCAGCTCCACGGAATCGTCGATCGCCCCCCGCCGGCGGGCGGCGTCCAGCGCCCGCGGATCGGTGTCCATCCCGACGACGCGGTCGGCGATCCGTCGGGCCCGCAGCGCCATCCCCAGCGATGCGCCGATCAATCCCACTCCCACGATGCCTACGGTGCGAATCTGCTCTGTCATTGCCGCATCGCCGCCGACGTCTGGACCCGCCGTCCCAGCGCCGCCGCCAGCGGGCCGAGCGTCCCCATCAACTGCGCGAAGTGTTCTGGCGTGAGCTGCTGCGGCCCGTCGCTGAGGGCTTTCGCGGGATCGGGGTGTACCTCGACGATGAGCCCGTCCGCGCCGGCGGACACCCCTGCCAGCGCCATCGGCGTCACGAACTTCGACTTCCCCGTGCCCTGGCTGGGGTCGACCACAACCGGCAGGTGTGAGAGGCCCTTGATCACGGGAACCGCGGCGATGTCGAGCAGGTAGCGCGTTTCGTTGTCGAATCCGCGGATGCCGCGCTCGCACAGGACGACGTTGTAATTCCCCTCGTTCATGATGTACTCGGCGGCCAGCAGCAATTCTTGAATCGTGGCGCTGGGACCGCGTTTGAGGAGCACTGGATACTTGGTGCGGCCGACCTCGCGCAGCAGCGTGTAGTTCTGCATGTTGCGGGCCCCGATCTGGATCATGTCGGCGTACTTGATGACGAGCATCAACTGACTGACATCCATCGCCTCGGTCACCACCGGCAGGCCGGTCTCGGCGCGCGCTTCCGCCAGCAGGCGCAGCCCCTCTTCCTCGAGACCCTGGAACGAATAGGGAGACGTACGCGGCTTGAACGCGCCGCCCCGGAGCATCGCGGCGCCGGCCGCCTTGACCAGCCGGGCCGTCTCGATGATCTGCTCACGGCTCTCCACCGAGCAGGGACCGGCGATCACGGTGACCGATCCGTCCCCGAAGCGGACGCCGTCAACATCGATGACGCTGTCCTGCGGTCTGAAATCGCGGCCGACCAGCTTGAAGGGCTGCAGGATGATGACGACGCGCTCGACGGCCGGCATGGCCTCCAGGGATTGGCGGAGCAGTTCCTTCGTGTGGCTGTCGCCGACGACGCCGATAATCGTCCGCTCGACGCCGGCCGACAGGTGGCTGCCCAGCCCCGCGTCCTGAATTTTCTTCACGACGGCGTTGATCTGCTCGCGTCCCGCGTGTGCTTCCATGACCACGATCATCTCGGACCCTCCCGAAACAAAAAACCCCTCACCCCAT